>DASZRK010000050.1 GCA_035549195.1 bacterium | reverse complement strand
GCCGCCGACGGCCACGCCCACCCGCACCTCCACGCCGACGGACACCTTCACGGCCACGAACACCTTCACCGTGACCGATACCTTCACGCCGACGAGGACCCATACACCGGTGCCCCCGACGGCCACCCCGACCATGAGCTTCACGCCCATCCCGATCCCGACGGTCAGCATCTCGCAGACGGCGTCGTCCCTGACCTGCGCCTTGAACGGGGCGGTCACCTTCACCGTCCATGTCGCGGTGTCGGCTTGCGCGGGCGCCAACGCCAAGGTCCAGGACGTGCTCCCGGCGGGCTTGAGCTACGTCCAGGGCACGGCGACCACGCTCGCCGGCGGGACCTTCACCTGCACGGGGAAGACCCTGACCTGGGCGGCCGATTCGGTGGGGCCCTGCGATTGCACGATGACCTACGTGGCCAAGGTGGACAACGTCCTGGGCCTGGTGGGCTCGACCCTCACGAACACGGCGGTCATGACCTGCGACAACATGGCGGGATCGGCCTCGGGTTCGGTGGGGATCCAGGTCCTGGGGTCCATCCTGGGAGGTTTGGGGCTCTGATCGCGGCCTGATAGGCCACCCCTTCGTGGAAGGGGACCCCCGAATGGGGGGAGCCGGACCCTTGGATAGGGTCCGGCTTTTTTTTGCCTGGCGGCGGCCTTTGGAGGGAGGCGGGCATCCCATCCGACCGGAAGGCCCATGGCGAGCCCCTAGCGCAAGACCAGCCATTTCAACGTGGAGAGGCCGCGGGACGTTTCGACCGTCACGTAATAGAGCCCGTTGGCCAAAGGGACCCCCTGGCCGTTCTTGACGGGCAAGGGGACGTCCTGACCGGCGGGGACGGAGGCGTAGGCCAGGTCCAGCACCTTGCGCAAGCTGGTCGTGTAGACCCGCACCCGGACATCGGCGGGGGCGTCGAGCCCCAGGTGGACCGTGGCGGGGACGGACAGGGTGACGGGGTTGGGGTAGAGGATGACGGGACCGTTGGGCGGATGGGTGTCGGCGGGGGAAGCGGTGGGGGTGGAGGTCGGGGTGGCGGTCGCGGGGAGCGCCGTGGGTGTGGGGGTCGGGTAGCCCGCCTCGGTGAAGTGGAGGACCGTGAGGGAATAGGGCGCGAAGGTCACGGCCAGGGAACCGCCGGAGGCGGTCAGGGTGACGGGGCTGGGGGGAAGATCGGGGTTGGCGTGGTAGGGGACGCCGGAGGTATCCCAGGCGTAATGGGAAGGGTCATAGGTCAGGCCCTGGACCGAAGGGTCGGGCGTGAAGCCCGTGATGGAAAGGGCGGTGCTGTAGGCGTTGGAAGGGTCCTTATTGACGACCATCAGCGACAGCACGTGGTCGGGGCGGTCGGCGGCGTAGGCGGTGAGCAGGGGCCGGGAGCTATTGACCATCACCAGGGGATTGGGGACGGTGTCGGCGCTCCGGGCCCAGCCGGTGGCCGCCATTCGGTAAGCCCAGTAGGTCCCCCTTTCCTGGTACTGGTAGGGACCGCTTTCCACCTGCAAATAGCCCAGGTCGCCCCGGGTGCTGTCGGTGGTGTCGTTGTCCCCCGCGATGATCCCGAAAAAGTTGGACAATCCCCGGGGCCCGAAGGAAAGGGTGAACTGGCCCAGGCTGTCGGCCAGGAAGAGGCCGTTGGCCCATTGGTCGAGGAAGGGAATGCCCCCGGTCCCGCTGTTGTACTCGCTCATGAGGACCGGGACCTGGGGATCGACCGCCGTTCCCGCGAAATAGCCGGCGTAGGTCGAGGCGATGCCCTGGATCTGGGCGGGAAGGGACAGCACCGAAGCCGCGGGCTCGGATTGGAACGTGGGGTACCAATGGAAATCCAGCGCGTCCACGTAGGAGGCCTTGCCTTGGGCGTTGAGGATGGAAATGAAATCCTGCACCGCGGTCTTCCCGTCGTAAAGGTCCGAGGAACTGTAAGGGTTGCCGGCCACCGGCCCCGTCAGGACGATGGAAGGATCCACGGCCTTCATGGCCTCGTAATATTCGGCGTAGCGCCTGGCGTAATCCCTCGTATTGAGGGGCCCGCCCCATTCCCATTCGCCCTCGATCTCGTTGCCGACCTGCCAGTACTTGATGCCGTAACCCTGGACGATGTTGGCGTAATGCACCCAGGCGGCGGCCTCCTGGGGCGTTCCGGTGCCCAGGTTGACGGAAAGCACCGGCGGCACATAAGGGGAAAAGGACCGGGCGAAGGCCATGAAGGACTCGAAATCGAGATCCCCGGCCCAGCCATAACCGGAGGCCGGGTCCATGCTGGAAACGTAACCCTTGGTTTGGACCGAGTTGCCGGCGTTGTTCACGCTCACCTGGGTGGGACCCTGGTAAACACGGACCTCGGCGACGGCGTAGGCCGGGCCGGTCACGGTCACGCTCCCCAGGTCGGCGGTGACCGTCCCCGAAGCGGCGGTCAATAGGACCCGCAGGTACTGGCTCGTCACGGCGGTAAAAGCGACCCCCTGGGTGCCGCCCGTGCCCGCGACGCCCGCGGCCGTGGTGTCCAGCCAGTGGCTGGCCGTGTCCAAGTAGGGCGCCCATTGATCGCCCGCGGTGGGGTCCCAATATTGGACGGTGAATTGGGCGGCGTAGGGATCGCCCCAGAGGATGGTGACGGCGTCCATGGTCCGGCTCGCCCCAAGGTCCAGGTAGAACCACTGGGCATTGGGCAGGTCGGTGTCCACGTTGGACAGCCAGGTCGTGGAGCCGTTCCCGTCGGTCAGGTGGGAGGCGACGCTGAAGGCGTTGGTCGTCCCCACGTGGGGGAAGGAGGATTGGAACCCGGGCAGGTAGGCGGTGTCGTCCGGCACCCAATAGCCGTTGGCGTTGAAGCTTCCTTTCCCGTTCCAATGGGTGTCGTCCGCCGAACCGCCGGGCCAGCGCAGGAGGAAGTTCCCCGCCGCCTGGACCTTGGCCTGGGCGCCGGTGTTTTCCGCCTTCGTCCGCCAGGAGGCCACGTTGATCCCGAAGACGCTCACGGGAACGAAGGACGTGAGGGTGGCGCCCGCGTTGACCGTGAGGGTGGCCGGGACCTGGGCCCGGAGGCCCGCGGCCAGGAGGAAGATCGCGGCGATGAGGCGGCCCCGGAATAGGCCCACGGAAGCCCTCCTTGCTGGAATGGCGGTCTGGCCCTGATTGGACGCCGGGATCCTGGAAAGTGTCGGGGGCCGTCCGAACGGATGGGTTTCACGGAACGAAAGCCCGGAAGGGGCCGCCGGATGCGGGTGGAAGGGGGAGGTCCCGGGGCCCGAGCCGACCATTCCGAGGCTGATCTGGGATCGGGGCCGGCTTGGGGAGCGACACCCGGGTGAAAAAGGGCTTTTGCCTGACGGGTGCCGACGGGATCGACGCCTCACTTTCGAAAGAGCGGCCTCGGACGGTCATTCGGCCGGCCGCTTCCCCCTCTTCAGCATCCGGATCGGCCGCGGAAAGGGGGCCCATGGGGGCATAAAAAAACCCCCGGGGAAGGGTCCCGCGGGGGTCTGGAACGTCGACCGGGAGGGGGCTTAGATGAAGGAGTAACCCACCATCAAGCTGAAGCTCTCGTTCTGGAAACTGTTGGGGTCATAGTCGGCGGTGGTCACGGGGCTGAGGCCCATTTGGTAACGGCCGCTCACGGAGAATTTGTCGAAGTCGATCCCCGCGCCCACGATGAGGCTTTCCTCGGTGCCGCTGACGTAGTTCGAGGCCCATTTGGACGGGGCGCCGCCGTCGTCGGGATTGTTCTGGGCCAGCAGGTTGAAGCCGACCGATCCGCCGACGAACAGGTTCGGCTTGACCGCGATCCCGGGGAAGTAATATTTGAGCAGGAGGGGGACCTCCAGATAATCGAACTCCGCGGTGAAGGTCCCGTCGTGGGTACCCTCCTGGACGTAGAGCAATTCGGGTTGGAGGGCGAAGCTGGAGCTCAGGTTCACCTGCAGGAACGCTCCGCCGATCACGCCGGGGTGAAGGTCGTTGAAATTGACATTGACCTTGCTGGGGTCGTACCGAAGGTCCGACAGGCTGCCGCCGACCTCAAGGCCGAACCGCAGGGACGGGATGTCCTGGGCCTGGATGGGACCGGACGCGGCCAAAAATAGACCTCCCAGGAAAAGAATACCTTGCATCCATTTCGTCATTCTCATAAATCCTCCTTGGAAAAATAGGTTACGGCCCTAGGAATCTATCACCCCGGCCTCCTGCCCACAACCTGAACCGGCGAGGCCTGTCGAAAGGGCCTTCTTGGAACGGCCGCGCCGGACCTCCGCCCGCCCCCGGCCCGGCTAGAATGGGCCCCAATCCCGATGGAGCGATGCCGATGGAACCGACGACCACCGAAACCCTGGGCGAGACCAAGCTCTCGCCCATCAGCCTGGCCCTGGACGATTACGAGGACCTCTTCTCGGACTTCGACAACCGCCCCTACGCCGAACGCCTGCTCTCCGACGACCTTCTTTTCGAGCTCAAGCGCGCCAGCTTGGACCGGCTGGAGGAGGGCCTGGAGGTCCTTTTCACGATCCCCAAGGACCGGCGCAACGCCAACCTGGAAAAGACCATCAAAGAGCGCATGAAGGCCCACTTCCGCCGCCACCGGCGCCGGCTGGAGGACAAGCTCAAGCGCGACCGCCGGACGGGGACCTGGATGCTCCTGGCCGGGGTGGCGATCATGTTCCTGGCCACCGCCATCCTCTTCTATACCCCGAAGAATTTCCTCACGAGCTTCATCGTGGTGTTGTTGGAGCCGGCGGGTTGGTTCACCTTCTGGGAGGGGCTGGACTTCATCGTGTTCCGGTCCCGGGAGAGCACACCGGACCTTCGCTTCTACCGCAAGATGACCGGGGCCAAGGTGCTCTTCCAGAACCTCCCCGAGCCTCCCGCGCCGCCCCGTCCCAAGGCCTGAGGGCCCCTCGACCGGACAGAAGAAGGGCAGAAATACCGTAAAAGCCCCGCTTCTTTTCCGTTCGAGCCCGTTCCTTGATCTTCGCGGGTCCCGCCCCGCGCCGCCGCGATATACTGAAAGGGATTCACATTCGTGAACCCCCGACAGGCCCCCTGCCAGCGGCCTTTCCCAGGGACAAGATCCTGTCCTCCGAAAGGCCCCGTTGGAATCCCTCGATCAAATATTGGGCGCCGACAGCGTTTTCCACCTCATCGCCGACCACATCAAGGACTTCGCCCTTTTCCTCCTGGACCCGGAAGGGAAGGTCGCCACCTGGAACGAGACCGCCCAGCAGTTCCTCGGCTACATGGCCCCGGAGGTCATGGGGAAACCCCTATCGCTTTTTTTCATCCCCGAGGACGTAACAGCGGGGGTCGTGGCCCGGATGCTGGAGGAGGCCCGCCGCAACGGCCGCTCCGAGTTCAACGGTTGGCACCTGAGGCGGGACGGGTCCCGTTGCTGGGTGCAGTCCTTCCTGAGCCCCCTGACGAACGGCCAGGGCAAGACCCTGGGGTTCGTGAAGTTGGTGCGGGACACGACCGATCAGAAGGTCCTGAGCGAGCACCTGGTGGACGCCCAGGCCCGGTTCGAGGCCGTTTTCGAGAAGGGGCCGGACGCGGTTGTGGTGATCGAGGACGACGGGACCATCCTGGAGGGGAACCCGGCCTTCGGCGTCCTGTTGGGCCTGGATCGGGAAGGTTTCCTGGGCCGCAAGCTGCAGGATTTCTACGAGGCCACCTTTGACCTGCCGGAAGTGCGCAGGAAGGTCTGGGAGAAGGGTTCCTTCCGGGGCCTGGCCCGCCTGAGGGGGACGGGGGGAAGGACCCCGGAGGTGGAGATCGACGTGAAGGGCCAGATCCTGGAGGGCCAGAGCCTGGTGGTACTGCGGGACGTGACCGAAAGGGCCCAACTGCAGAAGCAGGCCGCCCTCAACGACAAACTGGTGACCGTGGGCACCCTGGCCGCGGGCGTGGCCCATGAGATCAACAACCCCCTGGCCTATATCCTGGGGAACCTGGAGACGGTCCGGGACCTTTTGGAGGCGCCGGACGCGGCCCTCATGAGCTGGAAGGACCTCTCGGACGCCCGGGGCCTGGTGCGGGACTGCCTCAAGGGCAGCCAGAGGATCCGCGACATCGTGCGGGGCCTGAAGAGCTTCTCCCGGAGCGGCGGGGAGGAGATGAGCGAGGTCCAACTGGCCGAACTGCTGGATTCGGCCATCAGCATGACCCTCCATGAGATCCGCTACAAGGCGAAGGTCGAACGGCACTACGAGCCGGGGCTTCCGCCGCTGGTGGCCAACGTCACCCGGCTCCAGCAGGTCTTCGTGAACCTGCTCCTCAACTCCGCCCACGCCATCGCCCCGGGGAACGTGGAGGGGAACCGCATCCAGGTCTCCTTGGCGCGGGAAGGGGACCAAGTGGCCGTCCGCGTCGCCGACAGCGGCAAGGGCATCCCGCCGGAGGTCCTGCCCCGCATCTTCGATCCCTTCTTCACCACCAAACCGGTGGGCCAGGGCACGGGGCTGGGCCTTTCCATCTCCCGCGACATCATCCGGGGATACGGCGGCGAAATCTCGGTGGAGAGCGAACCCGGGAAGGGGACCGTCTTCACCATCCGCCTGCCCATCGCCACCGATCGATCCCCCAACGCCCGTTCGATGGGCGAGAAGACCCCCGACCTTTCGGGGTTGAAGGTGCTGGTCGTGGACGATGAGGCGGCCAACGTCGCGCTCTTCACGCGCATGTTGCGCCGCCACCGACATGAGGTGGTCTCCACCACCTCGGCCCTGGAGGCGCTGGGGATATTGCGCAAAGGATTGACCCGCTTCGACGCGGTGGTCAGCGACCTGAACATGCCCGACATGAGCGGGGTGGAGTTCTACAAGCAGGTGGGACGGCTGGACGAGGCCCTGACGGCGCGGATCGTCTTCGTCAGCGGCGGGGTCTTCGACCGGGAGATGGAGGCCTTCCTGGACCGCCTGCCCAACCCCCGGCTGGAGAAGCCCTTCAAGATCGAGGACCTATTGCGGGCCATCGCCCACGTCCAAGGCCCGAAATAGGCCCCGCCTATTCCTCCACGACCAGCAGCGTTTCCCCGAAGACGGCGTTCACTTCCAGCGACAGGTGGGGTTTTCCTTCTTTATAGGAAGCCGTCTTGTAATAGAGGGTCCCGAAGGCCGTGCTGTCGCCCCCGGGGAGCTTGGCGTTGCCGAAGGCCGAGCTGGCCTTGATAAGGGCGGGGGTCCCGGCCTTTACCTTGACGGTGGAGGACCCGAAGATCGTGTTGGCCTTCAGTTCCAGGTCCTGGTCCTTCACCTCGACCCCGGTCAGGTCGATGGTCCCCTGGCCGAAGATCACGTTGTACTCCCGGTCCTTGCCCGCCTCGACCCGGCCCCCGGTGACCACCGTGCTCCCGAAGGGCGGCTTGGGGGCGGTGCAGGGCCCCCAGATCACCTTGGCCCCCAGGTAGATGAGGAAGAGCCCGAAGAGCACCCGGATGATGGGGATGTCGATCCCGAAGAAAGCCTTAAGAAGCACCGCCAGTCCGCAAAGCACCAGCACCACGCCCCAGAACATCCCCGTCGATAGGAATCCCATTTTCATGTCCTCCTCCCGTGGCCCCGGGGCCCGGCGGACCCAGCGGAAAGCCTATGGGAACAAGGATAGGTCCCGGGAAAAGGGGGAGGTATGACGGCGCTCAGGATGGCCATGTTAAATCTTCGCCCCCGTAACATTGGGCCCACGGCCGGGGAGTAAGATGGTCCTTTTCCAAGCCGGGCCAGGAGGCCGTCATGTCCAAAGCCATCAAGCGCGCTTACAAGAAATCCCAGAAGAAACTGAAGAAGGCCCAAAAGAAGCTGGCCAAGGCCCAGCAGAAGGTGAAGCAGGCCGAGGCCGAGTTCAAGAAGGCGGAGGCGGCCCTGAAAAAGTCCGCGGCCAAGAAGGCGCCCGCGAAGAAGGCCCCGGCCAAACCGAAGCCGGTGCCGAAACCGACGGATGTGGCGGTCGAACCCGATCCGATCCACGAGGGCAAACCCCTGACGCCTTGAGGGCGATCCCTGAAGAAGCACCTTTCTTGTCCCGCCCCGGGGAGGGAAGGGCAACCCTTTAACCTGGAACTCGCCGGGTTTTTCGCCTCCCCTCGAACCGGCCATTTAATTTGCGCTTTACCGTGGATTGGAAGGGGAGTTCCACTATACTTCCCGCCAACTTCATATTTCCCTCGCCTTCCGACTCCGCCCAGCGGGATGGTCTTTTCCGATGCCCTTGACCGGTCCAAACCGAATCGCCCGATCCCTTTTCCTTGGCGCCTGCGCCCTCGTCCTCCTGGCGGGCTGTTCGAGCAACTCGGGCGGTCCCGTCGCCCCCAACCAACCGACCATCTTGACCGTTTCCTCCTCCGTCAAGGACGGGGTCTCGGGGAACCTGCTGGGCGCCGCCGCCAACGAGATCTATTACCGCCTGGATGACCCCCTCCGGGCACCCGTGAAGGGGACCTTCGGGCCCTTCTCCACCGCCGGTTCCGGCGGGACCAAGAGCTTCGCCGTCACCCTCCAGGGGCGGACTTCTTTTTTATTGAGCCTCCAGCTCAATGACGCCGCCACCCACCAACCCCTCGCCCTGGGCGCCGCGCAGATCGACCTGGCCCATCTGTCGACCGCCCCGGTCATCGACCTGGGGTCCTTGATCCGTACCTGTTCCCGGGTGGACGGCGCGGCCTTGGGAACGGGCTATAGCTACGGCTTCTGGGACGGGAACCTGGCTTTGGGGGTCACGACCGCTACGGGGTTCGACATCGCCTTGGCCTCTTCCGGCGGGTTCCACCTCCAGGACGCTTCGCCCGGCGGCGCCTCACCCCGGGTCGCCTATCTGGGGAACGGCGACCTGGTGGACTTCGACCATGTTCCCGCCGCTTCGGCATTCTCGGTCTCCTCCGCGCCCCTTACCCTGGGGGACATCTATTGCGTTCAATTGGCCACCCGATCGGGCGCCCATGCCTGGCTCCAGGTGACCGATCCGGGGACCTTCCCGTCCCAAGGGCCTTCCTTCCGTTTCCGGGTGAACTCGAGCCTTCCTTATTACGCCTATGACCGCACGGCGGTGGACCTGGGCGGACTTTGCGGCGTGACGGCCACCCCCACCTCCAGCCCCACGGATAGCCCGACCTTCACGGTTACCCCGACGGCGACCGATACGGTCCCTGCCACCCCGACGAACACGGCTTCCTCGACGCCTTCGAACACGGCGACGGCTTCGACTACGGCGACTCCTACGTCATCGCCTACGCTCACCGCTACGGCCACGCCTACGCCGACAGCCGTGAATACGGCGACTTCCACCGCGACGAATACCACCACCTCGTCGGCGACGGATACAGCAACGGCCACGGCGACGAACACGGCTTCTTCGACGCCTTCGAGAACGGGGACCGCGACCCCCACGGATACGGCCGTGAACACGGCGACTTCCACCGCGACAAATACCACCACCTCGTCGGCGACGGATACTGCAACGGCCACAGCGACGAACACGGCTTCTTCAACGGCCTCAAGTACCGCCACTTCGACGGCAACGGCCACAGCGACGAATACCACCACCTCGACGGCCACGAATAGCCCGACATCGACGGCTACACTCACCGCTACGTCCACGCCTACGCCGACAGCCACGAATACGGCTTCTTCCACGGCCACGAATACCGCCACCTCGACGGCAACAGCCACAGCGACGAATACCACCACCTCGACGGCCACGAATAGCCCGACATCGACGGCTACACTTACCGCTTCGTCTACGCCTACGCCGACGGCCACAAATACCACCACCTCGACAGCGACGAATAGCGCCACTTCGACGGTCTCGAATACCGCAACGGCTACACCTTCGCCAACGGTCACCCAGACACCTACCCGGACCTGGACCCCGACCTGGACGCCGACCCCGACGCCTCTTTTCAGCCTGGCCTCGGCGGCCAACGCCTTCGGCAAGATCGGTGACGCGTCGGGCGTGATCTTCACGACGCCCAAGCAGATGCTCCTCATCGGTGGATGGGATGGCGGGACGGGGTTGTCCAACTCCATCTACAGCAGCCAGGACGGGAAGGCCTGGGCCTTCCTGGGTACGGGGAACTTCTCGGCCCGTTACGGTCATACCAGCCTGAACTTCCTGCTGGGCGGGGATACGGGAACCGACCGGGCCTGGATCTTCGCGGGCAAGACCTCCACGGGGTTGGTGAACGACATCTGGTCGGCGACCGACGGCAAGGCCTGGAGCCGAGTCGATACGGGAGGAACTTTCCCAGTGCGCTTCTTGCACTCCAGTGTGGTCTTCGATCCCGACGCGAAGGGGAAACGTATGTGGGTCATCGGCGGGATCGACGCCAAGCCCGAGGGCCTGGCGGACGTCTGGTCCTCGACCACGGGCACCACCTGGAACGAGGAGACGCCCAACGGGTTCCCGGCCCGGGGCGGCGCCTCGGCGGTCACCTTCAAGGACCCGGGAAGCGGCTCTCCGGCCATCTTCCTCATCGCGGGTGTGGAACCCTCGGGCGGCACGCTCTACAACGACGTGTGGGATTCGACCGACGGGGCCACCTGGAAGCAGATCACGCCGGCACTGGACCCCGCCTTCAAACCCCGGTTCAATGCCATGGCTTTCGTGGTGCAGAACGGAGCGCCCGAGATCTGGATCACGGGCGGGACCGACGGAACCAAGGTCTACAACGACACCTGGTTCACCAAGGACGGCCTGAACTGGAACCAAGTGACCGACTTCGCCACCAATCCGCCCCGGTTCAGTTCGGTCCCTTATTACTTCAATGGGGCCTTGTGGCTGGAAGGCGGATTCGAGAAGGCGCCATCGGGCTTCTATAACCCCTTGAACCCGGACGACGAAGCGCAGTCCTATATCTATCCCTAAGTCGTTCCGCCCCTTGCAAAATAAAAAAAGACGGGCTTAGCATGACCACTGGCCAATATGACCGGGGTCATACACTCCTTTCCGGTCTTGGCCAAAATATCCGTGCCGGTTCCTTGAAGGGTCGATCGAACGGAAAGGCCTGTCCTTGCAAGACCAATTCCCCCATCTGGATCCCATCCCGCTCCCCGCGCCCGTCTGGCTTTTCAAGGCGCTCCACCACCTGACCCTCTCCCTCCACTTCAGCTTCCTGGCCATGCTCCTGGGCGGGCTGGTGCTGGGCATCCTCTGGAACCTCATCGGCCAGGCCACCCGCAAGAAGGCCCCGCTCTTCGCCTCCGGCCTGGTGGCCAACCGCCTTCCCATCATCACGACCTACGTCATCAACCTCGGCGTCCCTCCCCTGCTCTTCGTGCAGGTCCTTTACGGCCGGGCCATCTACACCAGCACCATCCTCATTGGGGTCTACTGGATCAGCGTGGTCTTTGCTGTGATGGGGGCCTATTGGGTCCTCTACCGCATGGCCTCCCGGGCCGAGGCGGGGAAATCCTGGTGGCTCCTGGGGATCGGGGCCTTGGTACTGCTGGCCTACGTGGGCCGGGTCTATTCGATGGCCTCCACCTTGATGCTCAAACCCGAGGTCTGGCCGGGCATGTACGACGCGTCGCCCTCGGGCGTGAACCTGCCGCCCCACGATCCGACCCTTTTACCCCGCCTCTTGATGGTGCTGGTGGGGTCGCTGGGGTTCGGCTCCCTGGGCACCACCCTCTATACCGCCAAAGGCAATCTGAGCGAAGAAGTGAAGCTCTATATCCGCCAAGGGGCCGCCCAGGTGGCCTTGGCGGCTTTGTTGGTCCTTCTGGTCATCGGAACTTGGGCCTTCCGGAGCCAGCCCGATTTCGTCCAGGCCGGCCTGCGGGCCTCGGCCTTCTACGGGCCCTTCCTTTATCTCTGGCCCGCCTGCGTGGCCTTGAGCCTGCTGGCCGCCCTTTGGCTGCTGGTCTCGCCCAAGGGATGGAACTGGGGCCGCATCCTGGCCGTGACCCTTCCGCCCTTCCTCTCCATCGCCAGCTTCGAGATCCTGCGCGACGGGGTGCGGGACCTGACCCTGGCCCAGGCGGGTTTCGACGTCTGGGCGAGCCCGGTGAACACCAACTGGCTGGTGGTGGGTCTTTTCCTGGGCCTCTTGGTGATCGGCGTGGGCTTCATGGTCTGGGTGCTGGCGGTGATGCGCCGGGCCCTGCCCCGGGAAGAGCACTACGCGTAAAGGCGGACAGCTTTTCACCACGGAGATACGGAGAGCACGGAGAAAGACCGGATCGGGGGACGGAACGGCAAAGACCCAGCCCATGGAGCCACAGATGCATGGGATGCAGCCGGATGGGAAAGGCGGACGGCGGTTCACCACGGAGATACGGAGAGCACGGAGAAAGACCGGATCGGGGGACGGAACGGCAAAGACCCGGGCCTTTTTCGCGGTCTTCGCGTCTTCGCGGTGAAAAGGAAGTTCGGGTCGTTGGTACATGTTTTGGATAAGGGGTAGGGAATGGCATCCAAAAAAGGAATGGACGGCAAGGGGCCTCAGAACCCGATCGACGACGCCTTCGGGCCGACCGAGCGGCGGACCTTCCTGAAAGGCGCCATCGGCACCCTGGGCGTGATCTATGCCGGGGCGGTGGGCTATCCCATCTACCGCTACCTGGCTTCGCCGGTGGAGGAGTCCATGATGGCGGGCGCGGTCAATGAAGTGACCCTCGACAACGCGATCTCCCTGCCCAAGAACGCCGCCATGTTCTTCAAGTTCGGGAGCAGGCCGGCCATGCTCATCCACCACGACGACGACACCTGGACGGCCTTGAGCGCCGTCTGCACCCACCTGGGCTGTACGCCGTCCTACGAACCCGCCCAGAAGATCATCCTCTGCCCCTGCCATGGGGGTGTCTACAACGCCCGAACGGGCGCCAATATCTCCGGTCCGCCGCCCAAGCCGCTGACCGAGTTCAAGGTGGCCATCGCCAATGGAAAGATCACCGTCAGCCGCGCCTAAGGCCCCCAAGGGCCCGCAAGGGGCGAAGGCCCCCGGCCGCCTTTACGGGTGGTTGGACGAGCGTTTGGGCCTCACCGAACTCAAGGCCTTGGCCTTGAAGAAGCGGGTGCCCGAGCACGCCCATTCCTTCTGGTACTACTGGGGCGGCATCACCCTGTTCCTCTTCCTGGTCATGTGCGTCTCGGGGGTGCTGCTGCTCATCTATTACCGCCCGGGGGACGAGGCCTACGACTCGGTGCGCAAGATCACCTACGACATCAAGTTCGGCTGGCTCATCCGTTCCGCCCATTCCTGGGCGGCCAACCTGATGATCGCCTCGGCCTTCGTGCACATGTTCAGCGCCTATTTCATGAAGGCCTACCGGGCCCCCCGGGAATTGACCTGGTGGAGCGGCTTCGTCCTGCTCCTTTTGGCCATGGTCTTCGGCTTCTCCGGCTACCTCCTGCCCATGGACCTGTTGTCCTTTTTCGCCACCAAGGTGGGCCTTTCCATCCCGGCGGTCGTCCCGGGGGTGGGCCCTTGGATCGCCGACCTCATCCGGGGCGGGGTGGAGATCAGCTCCTACACCGTGAACCGCTTCTTCGCCCTGCACGTGGTGATCCTGCCCGCCCTCTTCGTGCCCATCCTGCTCTTCCACCTGGCGCTGGTGCAGAAGCAGGGCATGTCCATCCCCGAGAGCGAACAGGCCAAGCCCGAGAAGGACCGCAAGAGCGTGCCTTTCTTCCCGAACTTCGCCATGAAGGACCTGGGCATGTGGCTGGTGGCCCTGAACGTGCTGGGGTTCCTGGCCGCGGTCTTCCCCTGGGGCCTGGGGGAGCAGGCCGACCCCTTGAAGCCCGCCCCGATGGACATCCACCCCGAGTGGTATTTCATGAGCTCCTTCCAGGTGCTGAAGCTCTTCGGAAAATGGTTCCCCGGCGAGTTCGGGGAGTTCTTCGGCCTGGCCGTCTTCACCCTGGGGTTGGTGCTCTGGGCGGTGGTGCCCCTCTATGACACGGGCCGGGAGGCGGGGAAGAGGGCCCGCAACGCCACCTATTTCGGTCTCCTCGCCCTCGCCATCCTGGTGGTGACCACCCTCTGGGGCTACGCGGCCCTGGCGACCCTTTAAGGAGCTTCCATGAACTATCCCGTCTGGTACGTGCCCTTGATCGGGAGCGGCTGGGTCATCGGCATCATCGCCATCACCCACGTCTATATCTCCCACTTCGCGGTGGGGGGCGGGCTCTTCCTGGCCATCACCGAGCATAAGGCCCTCCGGGAGGGCCGCCACGATTGGATCACGGCCCTGAAGGGTTATTCCAAGTTCTTCCTCGTGATGACGGGCGTCTTCGGGGCCCTCACCGGGGTGGGGATCTGGTTCGCCATCGGCCTGGCCTCCCCCGAGGGCACCAGCACCCTCATCCACAACTTCGTCTTCGGATGGGCCATGGAATGGGTGGTCTTCATGGTGGAACTGACCCTCGCCGCCGTCTATTACGTCACCTGGGACCGCATCCCGGAGCGCCTGCACCTCCAGATCGGCTATGCCTACGCCATCTCCTCCTTCCTGACCCTGGTGATCATCAACGGCATCCTGACCTTCATGCTCACCCCCGGCGACGGCTGGATGTCGGTGGCGGGGACGGGGAACGAGGCGTCCAAGTTCTTCGACGCCTTCTTCAACCCCACCTATTGGCCCAGCCTGGTCCTGCGCAGCTTGGTCTGCCTGTCCCTGGCGGGGATCTACGCCCTGGTCTTCTTCAGCCGCCTGGACGGCGACCGGGAGGGGGCCCTCAAGGCCGGCATGGTCCGGTGGGCGGCCAAGTGGATCATCCCCGCCTACCTGCTCATGCCCTTCTTCTTCGCCTGGTACCTCTGGAGGGTGCCGGAGGCCCAAAGGGAACTGCTCTCCTTCGGCATCTCGACCATCGGCACGGGCGCCTTCACCCAGGTGACCCGCATGGTCCTCATCACCACCCTGACCACCGCCACCGTGGCCGGGGTCGTCTATTTCCTGGCCTTCCTCAACCCCAAGGAGTTCCGCCTGGGCTACGCCCTTTCCATCTTCTTCCTGGGCTTCATGGCCATGGGTTCCACCGAGAGCGCCCGGGAGATGCTGCGCAAGCCCTATGTGGTGGGAAGGTTCATGTATTCCAACGGCATCCGGAAATACCAGGTGGAGGGTTTCAACCAGGAAGGTTTCATGACGCGCTCGATCTGGGCGCCCGCCGGGATGCCCGGGACCGGGGAAGACCCGATGAAGCTGGGCCAGCGGATGTTCCTGGGCCAGTGCCTGCCCTGCCACACGGTGAGCGGCTACCGGGGAATGACCCGTCTTTTGGCCGGACGCGACGAGAGGTCCATCGGCAACATCCTGGAGATGCTCCACGACCACAAACCCGATTCGCCCTATGTGAAATACATGCCGCCCCTGACCGGGACCCCCCAGGAGATCGCGGCCCTCCGGACCTTCCTTTTCCACATGGTCTCGCCAAAAGAATAGTGGAGCGACGGAGCGGACCTGACCTGCTCCCAGGGCCTTCTTCCCTCGAGGGATAAGGAAAAAAACGGGATCCGCTGGGTCCATGGTCCGGAAAAAATGCCCCGCCCCGTGTAACATTCCCTTCCGCAGCCCCCTACTCAAAGACATCAAAGCTTTGAGGGGGTCCTCCATGAAGAAAGCGTCCTTGGTCGTGATGTTGTTCCTGGCCCTGGTGGCCGGATGGTCCTGTAGCGGTTCGACGGGGACCGGTCCCTACGGCGGTGGTGGGGGTGGGGGCATGACCCCGACGCCGGGAACCACGCCCGGGCCCGTGGCCTATACCCTTTCGGTGGTCAATAGCGGTTCCTACCAATATGCCATCGGTGCGACCCCCTTGAGCGCTCCCCTGACGATCGCCCAGGGACAATCGGTGGTCTGGGACAGTTCCAACGCCGGCATCCATCCCTTGAACATCGACGACGGCGCCGCTTCCTCCTGCATGGTCAGCGGGAACACCAGCTTCCCCGTGACGGTGACCTTCAACAACACGGGGACCTTCAAGTTCCATTGCGGGAACCACTCCAGTTGCGGGAACGGCTCCTGCACCAGCGCCTGCACCGGGATGCAGGGGACTTTGCAGGTGAATTGAGCCCCCGGGCCTTCCATAGGCCGGTCCTGCGGCCCGCCCCTTCCCGGGGGCGGGCCTTTTCTTTTGGGGCGGGCGGGTCCGGGGTCCCGCTCCACATTTCACTTCGAATTAACGGCCGAATGCAAAACCGGACGGAATTAGGGCGGTTTTCGGCCGATCGTGAAAAAAGCCGAAATCCGCAATTTAATCCGTTTTCCTGACCGCTTAAAATGCCAGCAATGATGTTGGCGACCCTCGAGCCGCGCATGGAGTGCCCTGAATCTTTCTTTCGGCGACCTGGCGCCCGGAAGGTATCCAAAAGGACCTTTCGAAGCGCTTTTCCGAACCTTCAAGACCTTCCATCCATGGCCTCCGAACGATCGGGCGTCGCGATCTTCCCTATCCCCAAATGTATCGTTCTTGAACGGCCCCATCGGCCGGTTTAACGCTTCGGGTCCGCCGGGCCCGAAGAGGAATTCGTTTTCCGGGCAAATGGCCCTTTTTTAGTCTGTTGGAGAAATGGTGGCCCGGGCCGGCGGGTGGCCGGTATTTTGGTGCCGGAACAAAGTTACGGAGCAGCCCATGGCGGTCGTGTTCGGGAAAGACACCTTCATCGTATGCCGCAACAGCCAAGGCACCGAGATCCGTGCCACCTCCTTGCGCCTCACCCGTTACCTGGTGGTCTTCGAGGTCTACAACCCCTACAGCATCCTGCAGTTGTCCGAGGTCCTCACCGAGTTCCGCATCTTCATGAACGAGAAGCCCGTTTATTCGGGACGGGCGGTGGTCTCCAACCTGGTCAACACCGGCATCTTCCTGGTCTGCGAGGCCAGCCTGGAGGACGCCTGGCTGGACGTGGATCTCTTCTCGCCCGTGCAGAAGGCCGAGAGCCTGGAGAGCGAGTTCGGCAAGTTCCTCAAGGAATGGGAGAAGGTCCAGGTCGTCACGCCGGACTTCAAGGTGGCCATCGCCGACATGCAGACCCTCCTGGTGGACCTGCGCCATTGGCTGGAACAGGTGGAGTTCGGCATCCGCT
Organism: bacterium; assembly: GCA_035549195.1. Classification (NCBI taxonomy): domain Bacteria; species bacterium. The sequence continues at coordinate 23,821 of DASZRK010000050.1, read as the reverse complement.
CCGAGCCCACGGGGGACCGCCTGCAGCGGGAGCGGGAGGTGGTCGAGCGGTTGAAGGAGCCCTTCTTCATGCGGGTGGCCGAGCTGGGCGAGCGCTTCGAGGCCATCGCCAACACCATCCCCGAGGACCTGCAACCCACCCACCGGGCCTATGGCCGCCGCCAGATCCACCCGCTCATCCTCTGCGCGCCCTTCCTCTACCGCACCTTCCAGAAGCCCCTGGGCTACGCCGGGGACTATGAGATGGTGCGCATGATCCTGCGGGACCCCCTGGAGGGGACCTCCCTTTTCGCCAAGATGATCAACTTCTATTTCTGGAACATCGCCCCGGCGGAGGCCCACCGCAACCGCATCAAGTACCTCACCGAGCGCCTGCGGGAGGAGACCCGGCGGGGGGCGGCCCTGGGCCGGAGCACCCGCATCTTCAACCTGGGCTGCGGGCCCGCCCAGGAGGTGCTGAACTTCCTCACCCAGGACGACGTGTGCGAAAGGGCGAACCTGACCCTGCTGGACTTCAACGACGAGACCCTTTCGGCCACCCAGCAGAGCATCGAGAGCGTACGGTCCCGCTTCAACCGCCGCACCCCGGTGAACCTGGTGAAGAAGTCGGTGAACCAGATCCTCAAGGAGACCATGAGGCCCGAGGAAAGGACCATGGGGAGCAACTTCGACATGATCTATTGCGCCGGGCTCTTCGATTATTTCTCCGACAAGATCTGCAAGCGCCTCATGAACCAGTTCTACGAGATGCTTGCGCCCGGCGGCCTGCTGGTGGCCACCAACGTGGATTCCTCCAACCCGGCCCGGCAGCAGATGGAATATTTCATGGAATGGCACCTGGTCTACCGCAACGCGGCCCAACTGGGCGCCCTGGCCCCGGAGAAGGCGGTCGACCACCAGGTCAAGGCCGACTCCACCGGCGTGAACATCTTCATCGAGGTCAGGAGGCCCGAGAATGGCTGAGACCTCCACCGACCTCACGCTCGACCCGGAGATCCTCGAGAACTACAAGGTCTACGACCGCCGGGTGCGCATCGACACCATCAAGCTCTTCTGCTGGCTGATCTTCACCCTCATGCCGGCGGGCTTCACCCTGGACTATTTCGTCTATCCGGACCACCTCTGGGCCTTCCTCAAGATGCGGCTGGTCTGCTCGGCCATCGTGGCGGTCCTCTGGGTGATGGTGCAGACCTCCTTCGGGCTCAAGTACTACCGGGCCCTGGGGTTCATCCTGCCCCTTTTGCCCTGTTTCTTCATCTCGCTGATGATCTGGGAGACCAACGGCGTCTCCTCCACCTATTACGCGGGCCTCAACCTGGTCATCCTGGCCATCGGCATGGTCTGCCCCTGGACCTACCAGGAGAACCTCTGGGAAGGCATGGTCATCATGGCCATGTACGTGCTGGCCTGCCTGCTCCACCCCGAGCCCATGCCCAGCTTCGGGGTGCTGTTCAACAACCTCTATTTCATCATCCTCACCCAGATCATCGTGGGGGCCTCCAGCTGGTCCCAGGGGAAGCTGCGCCTGCGGGAGTTCGCCCTGCGCTTCGAGGTGGACCGCAGCAGCCGCATGCTCAAGGAGACCAACGAGAAGCTGGTGGAGATGGACCGCATGAAGAGCCAGTTCTTCGCCAATATCAGCCATGAGCTCCGGACGCCCCTGACCCTCATGCTGGCGCCCCTGGAGGAACTGCAACGCCAGGTGCCGCCCGACCCCCAGGTGACGGAGACCCTGCGCCTGATGCGCACCAACGGGATGCGGCTCCTCAAGCTCATCAACGACCTGCTGGACCTGGTGAAGCTGGAATCGGGCCGGGTCGAGGTCAAACGGGAGCCGGTGTCCATCCCCGAGATGATCCGGGGCCTGGCCCAGTCGGTCCAGCCCGCCGCCCGGGGCCGCAAGGTCCGGCTCTCCGCCTCGGTGCCCGACGGCCTGGGCGTGGCCCTCCTGGACCGCGACAAGATGGAGAAGATCGTCCTCAACCTCCTCTTCAATTCGGTCAAGTTCACCTCCGCCGGCGGGGAAGTGGCCGTGGAGGCCACGGAGGAGGAAGGCGAACTGGTGATCCGGGTCCGGGACACGGGTGTGGGCATCTCGGAAAAGGACCTGCCCTTCATCTTCGACCGCTTCTGGCAGGCCGACGCCACGGCCCAGCGCAAGTACCAGGGGACGGGGATCGGCCTGGCCCTGGTGCGCGAATTGACCGAGGCCCAGGGCGGCAAGGTGTCGGTGGAAAGCCAAGTGGGGAAGGGGACCGTGATGACGGTGCGGGTGCCCCTGGAGCGGACGACCGAGGCCCCGGCTGAGCCCTCGGAAGGCGAGGGGGCGGGCGTCCCGGGGAGCGGGTCGGACCAATGGCTCGCCAAGCTCTATCGCCGGGCCGAGCTTTTCCCGGCCATGACCGAGGCCGCCGAGAAACCCCAGGGCTGGGAGGGGGGGTCCTCCAAGCGTCCCCGGTTGGTGCTGGCCGACGACGAGCCGGACATGCTGCGCTTCGTCAAGTCCCAGTTGGGACGGGATTACGAGATCCTGGAGGCGGTGAACGGGACGGAGGCGGTGGAGAAGACCCGCCAATACCTGCCCGAGGTGGTGGTGCTGGACATGATGATGCCCGAGAAGGACGGCATCGAGGCCTGCCGGGAGATCAAGGCCGAACCGGCGACCCGTACCATCCCGGTGCTGCTGCTGACGGCCTGGGCGGAGGAGAAGACCAAGCTGGCGGCCCTGCAGGCCGGCGCCAGCGATTTCCTCACCAAGCCCTTCTCCACCACTGAACTGCACGTGCGGGTGAAGAACCTGATCGCCTCCCACCGGACCCAATCCGAGCTCTCGCGCCAGAACCTGCGGCTGGAGTCCGCCCTGGAGCAGTTGAAGGAGACCGAGTCCTCGCTGGTGCAGAGCGAGAAGATGTCCTCCCTGGGGCGCATGAGCGCGGGCATGATCCACGAGATCAACAACCCGCTCAACTACGCCCTCTCGGCCCTGAACGTGCTCAAGGGCCTGCGGGCCAAGTGGCCCGAGGGGGAGAGGGCCAAGCTGGACGACCTGATGGCCGACATGCAGGAGGGGATGACCCGGGTCCAGCGCATCGTCAGCGACCTAAGGGATTTCACCCATCCCCACGGCCGCGCCCTGGGGCCCGTCGACCTGGAGGAGGCGCTGGCCACGGCCCTGCGGTTCCTCGGCCACGAGACCGAAAAGAACGCCCGGATCGTCCTGACAGTGCCAAAAAATCAACAAGTTTTCGCGGAGAAGAACAATTTAACCCATGTCTTTGTGAATCTGTTCCAAAATGCGCTGGACGCGATGAAGGCCAAGGACCACGGGGACGAGAAGCCGACGCTGGCCATCACGGTCGAGGAAAAGAACGGGCGGGTCCTGATCCGGGTCCGGGACAACGGGACGGGCATCGCCCCCCGGCACCTGGACAAGATCTTCGACCCCTTCTTCACCACCAAGGACGTGGGCCAGGGCATGGGGCTGGGCTTGAGCATCTGCTACCGGATCGTGAAGGACATGGGCGGCGAAATATCGGCCGCGAGCGAAGAAGGCAAGTTCACCGAGTTCACGCTGGACCTGCCGGCGCAGGCGCCATCCACGAAGGGGGCCGAGGAGGCCTCCCGGGACCTCGCCGGCCGGCAGCCATCTTGAGAGGGGCAACTTAAGGAGCGGGTATGGAGAATTTCTACGACTACAAGAAATACAAGATCCTCTACGTGGACGACGAGGAGAAATCCCTCAAGTATTTCCGGGAGATCTTCGGGGAGAAGTTCACGATCCTCACGGCCCCCAGCCCCCAGGAGGGCCTCAAGCTCCTGAACGAGAACCTGGATTCGATCGGCCTCTTCATGACCGACCAGCGCATGCCCGGCGAGAAGGGGGTCCAACTGCTGGAAAAGGCCCGCCAATCCAATCCCCGCATCATGCGGGTGCTGGTCACGGCCTATTCGGACCTGGAGACCGCCATCGACGCGGTCAATACGGGCGCCATCTACAAGTACGTGACCAAGCCCTGGGACATCCCCCAACTGGAAGTGACCTTGCGGCGCGGCCTGGAGTTCTTCATGGTCCAGTCCGAAAGGGACCAGCTGATGCGCGAGAAGATCTCCGCCCTTCATTCCATCATGATGACCGACCGCATCCTGAGCCTGGGGGTGCTGGCGGCGGGCCTGGGGCACCATATCCGTAATTCCATGGTGGCGGTGAAGACCTTCCTGGACCTGACCCCCAAGCGCATGGAGGAGGAACAGATCGACCTGAACCGCCTGCGCAATCCGGATTTCTGGAAGGATTACTACCAGAAGGTCCAGGGCCAGATGGACAAGGTCGTCTCCCTCCTGGGGGACCTGTGGGAGACCTCCAACCGGCCCCTGCCCAGCTACAACGACAAGGTCCGCCTGGACCAGGTGCTGGCGGACGCCCTCCAGGCCGCCCAGGGGGACCTGACGGCCCGGAAGGTGCAGGTGGAGAACCAAGTCCCCGGGGGGCTCCCGGAGTTGACCGTGGACAAGGCGAAGTTCCAGCGCCTCTTCGAGATGCTCCTCAAGGACGAGGCGGTGTCGCTCCCCGCGGGGTCCAAGGTCAAGATCAAGGCCTCGGTGGTCGGCCCCAAGGAAGGGCCCGCCGAGGTCCTGGTGGAACTGGAGGACAACGGACCCGGGATCCCGGAGGACGGGCTGCGGTCCCTGTTCGACCCCTTCTTCACCCGCAGCGGCAGCCCCCAGGAGTTCGGCATCTACCTGATGTCCTGTTTCTTCATCGTCTACCACCACGGCGGGCGGATCACCGTTAAGAACCGGGCGGAGGGCGGGACCCACTTCGGCCTGGCCTTCCCGGTCGCCCCGCCGACCGCGGCCGCCTTGAACGAGGAAAGGGACCTGATGGCCAAGATCCTGGTCAACGAATCGCTCTGGGAAAAGCTCCTGGCGGGGAATTGAGGGCATCATGCGCGCACACCTATTGATCGTGGACGATGAGGAGGGGGTCCGGGAATCCTTCCGGATGGCCCTCCAGGACCAATATGCCCTGACCTTCGCCGCCGACGCCCGTTCCGCCTTGAAGGAACTGAAACGCAGCGGTTTCGACCTCTGTCTTTTGGACATCATGCTCCCCGACGGGTCCGGGTTGGACCTGCTCGAACAGGTCAAACGGCGGGACCCGGACATCGAGGTCATCATGGTGACGGCGCTCCAGGGCGTCGAAACGGCCCGGACGGCCATGAAGGGCAAGGCGCGGGATTACATCACCAAGCCTTTCCGGGTGGACGACCTGTTGGAACTGATCCCCCAGGTGCTGGCACGGCGCAAGGGGACGGGGGACGCACAGACCGAGGGTCTCCTGCGGGCGGAGTGGAGGGGCGGCCTGGGCGCCGACCTGTCCGGGACGGCCCGGTCCGGCAAGGCGGTCTGGATCGTCGGTGAGCCCGGGACGGGGATCGAGGAAGCGGCCCGGGAGGTCCATCGATCCGGTCCCGGGGCCAGGGGGCCTTTCGTCCGTTTGGAATGCGGTTCGATCGGGGAAGGGGCCCTGGAGAGGGAACTGTTCGGGGTCGAGAAGAAGGGGAAGGCGTCCCAGGTCGGCAAGGTGGAGTTCGCCCAGGGCGGGTCCTTGTTCCTGGTGGACGCGGACAAGCTGCCCGAAGAACTGCAGACCCGCCTGGCCCGGGCCCTGTCCCCGCAGGCCCTGGGCCGGCCCGACGTCCGGCTGATCGCCTCGGGGCCCCAAGGACCGAAGGCCCGCACGGAAAATGGGGGGATCATCGAGGAGTTCGGCGCCCTTTTCGGCGATCCGGTGACCCTGGCCCCTTTACGGAAAAGGGCGGCCGAGGTCCCCGCCATGGTGCAGCGTTACCTGGAACGGTCCGGTTCCAAGGTCCGGGAGGCCGGGAAGGATGTGCTGGATTTCCTGGCCCGTTATCCCTGGCCCGGGAACCTGACGGAACTGGAAGGATGCCTGGAGACCATGGTCCGTTTCGCGGCCGACGGGACCTTGACCCTGGAGGACGTGCCTTTGGACATGCTGCTTAGGCAGGCGGAACTGGACCCGGCCAAGGGACCGGTCCGGCACATCCTCAAGAAGGTGAGCCGCCAGTTCGAGCGCAAATATATCCGGCGGGTCCTGGAGCGCACCCGGGGGAACCAGACCCAGGCGGCCAAGACCCTGGGGCTCCACCGCAATACCCTGATCCTCAAGCTCAAGGAACTGAAACTGGAAGCGGACTACCAGAGGATCGTGCGGACCCGCCGTGAATCCCGCGCCGGTTTCCGGCAACCGTGAGGCCCAAGGCCCGGGCCCAGAAAAGGCCCTCCCCGGAGGCCCTGGCCTTCCAGGACGCCGCCCGACTGCATGAGATCCGCAATCATTTGACGGCCTTGAGCGTTTCGGCCCAGATGTTCCCCCGCAAGAAGGACGATCCGGTCTTCCTGGGAAGTTTCGAGAAGCTCCTGACCCGGGAAACGGACCGATTGCTGGAATTGGTCCGGTGCTTCATGGATCGCACCCGTCCCGAACTGGAACCGAAGGTCCCGGTGGATTGGGGATGCCTGATGGAGCGGGTCCTGGGGCTGATGGCCCCGGTCTTCCAGGAAAAAGGAACGAAGCTCGAGACGGGCCCCCTCCCGGCGCTCAGGATCAAGGGGCGGGAATGTCAGTTGGAGAGCCTGGCCCTCAACCTGGTGCGCAATGCCCTGGAGTCGGCGGGCCGGGGCGGGACGGTCCGGATCTCGAACCGGCGGGAGGGACGGTCCCTGGAGTTCCAGGTCTGGAACGACGGGCCGTCCATTCCCCGGGAACTTTGGGAGGAGATCTTCAAGCCCTATTTCTCGACCAAGCGGGATGGGACGGGCATGGGACTGGCCATTTGCCGCTGGGTGGTGCGGAACCACGGGGGGGACCTGCGGGTCGAATCCTCCGCCGCGGGGACATCCTTCCGGGCCCGGCTTCCCCTGGGTGTGGGCCGGAAACCCAAAGGAAAGGGCCGAAAGTAAGGCCCCTTTGTAGCCATTTTTTTGGTATTTTATTCCCATCTCCTTGAGGGGGTCGTTCACGACCATGTCTCGCCGGAACTTTCCCATCCTGATCATGGCGGAGCACGGGGCTTTCCGTGAACGGTTGCGCTCGGTGGCCTGCGAACTGGGGAAGGTCTGGGAAGCGGGCGACGTCTTGTCGGCCCTGGAGACCCTGACGGTCCAACCTTTCCGGCTCCTGCTGTTGGATTGGCGGCTGATGAAGAACGAACTTCCCGCCTTTGAAAAGCTCATCGATACCCTGCAACCCGACGCCGTGCGCCTGGCCCTCTTCCAGGTCCCCCAATTGCCCCAGGTCCTGGCGGCCATGAAGTGGGGGATGATGGACGTCCTTTGGGCGGCCCAGGAGGTCCCCGATCTCCGCCGGACGATCCTGGAGGCCATGGCCCGCGAAAAAAAGGACGGGACGGCCCATCAAACCGTCACCTACCTGGCCGAGACCCTGGCGGATCACGCGGTCGGCCACCGGACCACCCTTTTCCGGGCCCGCAGGGATTTTTCCCGGGCCTTCCTCTCCCAGATCCTCAACCGCCAGGGAGTGGAACGCAACCGTCTGGCCGACGTGATGAAGGTCAGTTCCCGGACCCTCCAGCGTTATCTCGCCAACTGAACGTTCTTCCGGCCTGCCGATCCTCCTGCCAAGCCACTTTCGCCCTTTTGCCGGTTTCTTTGTGCTTTTTCCACGGCCTTTTCACGTAAAAGGCGGCCGTTCGGTAACATCGGCCCCTGCCTCCCGCTACCCAAGATCAGGGACGTCCCGTGGCGGCCCAAAACCCTTTCAGGAGACCCGCATGAGATCGAAAGCCATGGTCTTGGGAGCGATGTTGTTCGTTGGGGGGAAGGTCGGGGCTGAACCTTATTTGGCCGCTTGGAAAGGGGTCAACTGCAACGCCTGCCACGTGAACCAGACCGGCGGCTGGCTGCGGAACGATTTCGGGAAGAACTACGGGAGTTCCCTGGCCACTTTCGATTGGGAGGGGATGGAGGACGCCGTCCATGGCGCCCAAAAGGCGGTGCCGGCCCCCCTCATCGTGGGGCTCGACATCCATGAGGGTTATCAGGCGACCTTCTATCCTTCGCCGGTCACCAACCTGCACGGATTCCAGAGCGGACGCCAAGCCCTGGAGATCGGGGTTCGCGCCGACCGGGACCTGACCGGGGTGGTGGCCTATCGTTTCGACGACAACCAGACCCGCGAGCTCTACGGGCTCCTGTCCAACCTTCCCGAAGGCGGCTACGTGAAGTTCGGGAAATTCACCACGCCTTACGGGCTGGAACTGGCCGACGACAACAGCCTGGTGCGATCGGGCATCGGCCTGACCTTCGACAACCTTCCTTCCGAGGGGATCGAGGCGGGCATCTATCCCGGCCCGGGCTTCGCCAATCTCTCGGTCTTCAACGGCAACAACCTGGCGCAGTCCGAGCACGGCTTCTCGGGCAAGGCGGGCCTATGCGGCCGGGGTTACGCTTTGGGCGCCTCGTTCTGGGGTCAGGACCTGGACATGGCCCAGAAGCTGATGCGTTACGGCGCCTTCGGTTGGGGGAGCCTGGGACCCTTGGCGCTCCTGGCCGAATATGACCAGGGCTATACGGGGACGGGCGTGGGGAGCCAGGACGACTTCAAGGCCTACCATGTGAGCCTGGAGGGGGACCTGGGATTCGACTGTTATCTTCGGTTCGCGACCGAATGGCTGGATGGCAAGGCCTCCACCTTCGCCCAGGCGGGGTACCGGCATGTGGTCAGTTTCCGCTGTTACCCCGTGCATGACATGAAGTTCCAGTTGGACCTGACCCGCTTGGCCCCCGATCCCTCCGGCACCCAATACGCGAACTACGGGGCCGTGGAGGACATGGCCCTGGCCGACGCTTTCTTTTTCTATTGAGGGGGAAGGTCAGAAGGCCCGGGCCACCAGGACCTGGGTCTCTCCCGCCGGATGGTCGTTGAAGGATTCCCCGAACTCGACGAGCCACTCGCCCTCCTGGAAGGCCACCTGGGGCGTGAAGGTCCAGGACGAGTCCTGGAAAGGCGCGGTGACCGCGTAAAGGTCGGCTTCCATCTGGATGGTAAAGGGGCCGCCCAGGGAAAGGCCGCAGGCGTTATCGGCCTGCCACACGGACAGGGATTGGGGGTCGATCCCGCCCTGATAGGCGTAATTGCCCTGCACGAAGAATTTCCCCCAACGATAGCCCCCCAACAGCTTCAGGGTGAAACTGCTCCCCAGGTAACGGTAAGGGCCCAGGGGACGGGCATAGGCCCCCCCGGCCTGGAAGGCCAAGGAGCCGGCGGTCTCGCTGTCCCAGCTCCCTGAGTGGAAGGGTTCATAGCGTAGGTAAAGGCCGGTCGGCCCCAGGGCCAGGGGATATTTCCCCAGGGGCGTGTAGGTCAGGAGGTCGGGGAAATCCACCTCCAAGCCCAGTTCCTTGTCCAAGGCGAACAGTCCTTCCCCATAAAGATAGACCCAGTGGTAGGGAGAAAAGTCATTATCGAAGGTGGTCCAGAGATAAAAAGCGTTCTCGATGGAGGAGGAATCGGTCCCGATGGCGCGGATGAGCCCGGGGGTGTTCTCCTGGGCGTAGGGCCTGGACGGTAGGGAGGTCAGCAGGACGGCCAGGAGGGCGATCGGGAGGATCGAGAAAGGTCTCAAGCGTCATTTCCTTGGATGTGGGATGGCCTTCCGCCCACAAACTTTATCGCCGAAAGGGGTCGGGGGCAACCTGAGGGGGCCTTTTTACGTTCCGGAAAGCCGATATACTTGGAGAGCGCAGGCCATTCGACCGAGGTGATCATGCGGCGTCATTTCCGTTTCCTCTTTTTAACGCCTTTCTTCTTCCTCCTGGCTTGGGGCCACGAGGGGCCCCGGGTCTTGGTCCGGGTGGTCGGCGGGGAACACCCTTCGATCCTCCTGGATCGTATCAAGTCCGCGCTGGGTTCCCAGAACGCTTCCTTGGCGGAGGGGTCCCAGCAAGCCCAGGCGGTGGTCTTCGCCGGCGAGGTCCGGGAGGAAGTCCGCGCGATGGAAAAAGGGATCCCGGTCCTGTCCCTTCACCGGCCCCTTCCCGGCGGTCCCCAGGATTTCCTGATCGCCTATGATCCCCGAAAAGAGGGCGAGGCCCAAGCGAAAGGGGTCCTCGCCCGTGCTCCCCAAGGTCTTTATCTTTTGGCCGGAACGGCGGGAAAGGACTGGTTCCGTCAGGAGTTCCGGGAAGGCCAACGGGGGGCCCTGAAGGCGGCGGTCGCCCGGGGGGATATCCGTCTCAGCACCCGGTCCCGGGACCTTTCCAAGGCGGCGGCGGTCCTGACCTTCGGGGGCGCGGATGCGCAGGATTGGGCCGGGAAGATCGCCCAAGCGGGGCAAAAGGACCGGATCGTCCTGGGGACGGTGGGCCAGGATCTGGGGACCTGCCGCGCCATCGCCTCCGGCCGGCCCTGGGTGAGCGTTTACGAATCCCCCGTCAAATTGGCCGAGGAAGCGGCCTACCTGGCGGTCAAGGCCGCCCGGAAGGCCAAGACCTTCGATTGCCAATTCGTGGAAGTCCCCCATGGAAAAGGGACGGTCCGGACGGTCCTTTTGACCCCGAAGGTTGTGGATGCCTCGAATTTGGAAAGAACGGTCATCCAAGATGGGGTTTGGACCAGGGAAGAGGTCTTCGGAGGGGTGAAGTGAGTATCGGGCCGTTCCCCGCAATGACAACTTAGGCCTGAGGACAAAAAGCCTATTTCCGCCACCTCGAGAACCAATAGCTCCCCAGCCAGATAGGCACGAAGATCAGGGCCAGCATGGGCAGGAGATGATCCACCAGGATGTGGCAGGTCTGCCAGCGGGCGCAATGCATCTGGATGGTCCCCGTTCCTAATAGGAAAGAAGAGGCCCCCAGCCAGGTCCCCGTCCAACCCGGATGAAAGGAAGCGTTCCCCGAGGCCAGGAACCCCAGCAGGACCCAGGAAGGGATGGCGACCAACACCACCGTGCGGGCGCAGAACCACCCGTCGGACCAGTTGGTGGTCCAGACCTCGGCCAGGCTGTCCTGCCCGAAGAACAGGAAGGGAAGGGCGAAGAGGACCAGGACCAGCAGGAGCGTGACGGTCTTGGCGATCGGCCCCGGTTCCCGGCCGGGAAGGCTGGAAGCGATGCCCATCCAGGCGCAGACCCCCGAAAGCAGGAAGGCCAGGGCGAGGAAACCGCCGGAGGCGGGCTCCTGGAGCCGGTCCACGATCTCGAATTGGGGTCCGATCAGGCTCAGGACGAAGGCCGAGACCCCCGCCGCGAAGACCAGCCAGACCAGCCACTGGACCCACAGGGAAGGGACCGGGCGCCGGGGGCGGTTCCCGGCCACGAGTTTTTCCACCAGGAGCCTTTGGGCCTGGGAGAGGGAAGCCTGGTTGTGGGAGGATGGACGCGTCATTTTTTCTTTTTGTCCTCGGCGATCAAACGTTTCCTTAAAAGCCCGTAACCCCGGTGCGCCCGGACCCTCAGCGCGATCTTCGTGATCCCCAGGCGCCTGGCGGCCTCTTCCACGCTCAGGCCCTGGAACTTCAGCAATTCGACGGCCTGCCGGTTGTCCTCCGGGAGCGCCTGCAGGGCCTCCTGGAGCCGGTCGTCCAGGCCCCCTTCGGCGAAGTCCTGGGCCGCCACCTCGGGCAGTTCCTCCATGGGGATCTCCCGCACCTTGATCCGCCGGTTCTTCTGGAGCGCCGACCAGATGGCGTTGCGCACCACCGTGAAGAACCAGGGCGGGAAGGGAAGCTCGGGCCGGTAGGTGTGCTTGGCCTTATGGAAGGTCAAGAGCACCTCTTGGACCACATCCTCCACGTGTTGCTGGTCGAAGACCCTCTTCCGGACGAAGTTCAGGACCAAGGGGCCCATTTCGGTCAGGAGGCGTTCGTAGGCCGCCTGGTCGCCCTTCTGGGTGAGCCGCATCATCTCGGTCCAGGAAGGCCAGGGGTCTTTTTGGAAGTCCAAAGGCCTTCTCCTTGCTCCCTATATAGTGGGCCTATGCGGCTTTTGTTACCGTGAAACCTTGTCACGGCCCCTTATCCCGGGATCGACGGCCGGGTCATTATAAGCCACTCCTTTTGGAAGGCGTTGGGCGGCACTTCCTAAGGGTTTATAGTGATTTGGGCGGCGGGGATGCCCCAGCGCGGCCCTTTTTCGAACGTTCCGGATACCACCCAGGAAACCATGTACCTTCTTTTTTCGGGCGCCAGCCTCAAGATCGCGCGGAACCTCATCCGGGTCACGGGGACCCATGGGACCTGGGAGACCCTGCGCCGGCAGAGCACCTCCAAAGCCACGCCCCGTTCTTTCTGGAAAGAGGTGCTGGGCCTGAGCGTTTGCAACCTCGCCCAGACCATGTTGGAGGGTTCGGCGGACCGGGAACTGGACCCGGAGGACCGCCAGGACATCCTGGAGGATTTCGTGATGGAGATCCTTCGGCAGGAAAAATGGTTCCCGGACCAGGACGGGGCCGAAAGGATGGAGCTTTGCCTGGAAGTGCTCCAGGTCGCCGAAAGGTTGACGCCCCACTTCAGCCGGACCCGTGTGGCCCAGGGTTTGAAGCCGCGTCCGGAGGCGGTCCGGGATGTCCTTTCGGCGCTGGAGCTCGGCTCCGAACAGGGTCTGCTGGACGCCTTGAACCGGTCGGTCGAGGAGCAGCATCAAAGGTTCCTGGCTTATCTGAAGGACCTTCTCGAGCCTTTGCCCCTGGAGGAGGATGGACCGGCCGGGCCGGAGGTCCTTTCCGGAGAGGGACCGGCTCCGGTGACAGAACCGACGCCGGTCCCGGAAGAGGACCGTCCGGATCTTCTCCTTTCGGCTCCGCTCCCGGAAGAAGTCCCTGCCGGGCAGGAAGAACCGGTCCAACCCGAAGAACTGTCCCCGATCCCGGAGGCGATCCCTGGGATGGAGCCCGCTCCGTCCACCCTGTCCGTCGATCTGGATGCGTTGACGGAGACACCTTGGACCGGGTTGCCGGTCGTGGGGGAGAGTCCTGCCCCGTCCTTCGAGGGGTCGGCGACGGGGATGGAGCCGTTCCCGCAGGGGGAACCGGCCCAGGAACCCTTGACCCCACAGGTCCCGGAGGATCCCGGGGAGAGCACCGAAACTTCGGCGGGGACCGATCCCGGACCGGTCCTGGAACCGGCCGTGGAAACCGTGATCCCCCCATCCCCCTTGGACCTCTCGGTCCAGCCGATCCTCCGGCCCAGGACCTCCATCAGCCGGTCGGTGGACCCCCAAAAATTGGCGAAGGTCCTGGAATACCTCATGTCCACGGGGGATATGCCGTTACCCCCCGCGCCAGCGGCGCCCGGGGCCGACGCGGCCCCGACGGGGAGCCTTGAAAGCCCGCCGGAAACGGGGACGGCCATGGAAGGGCATGGGGATATAGGAATGGATGCGGGAGAGGTGGAGCCGAACGACGGGAGGGAGGGCCTCCCCGGTCCCCCCTCCCCCTTATCCGGGGAAGAGGGATCTCCGGAAACCCCTTAATCCGGCGGGCCGTCCCTGGAAAGGGCCATGTCGGGCTGGGGAGTGAGGCGCAGGTAAGGCCGGACCTTCCGATACCCCATGGGGAACCTTCGGCGGATCTCCTCTTCGTCCGTCAGGGTCGGGAGGATGACCACGTCCTCACCCCGCTTCCAGTTGACGGGCGTGGCCACCAGATGCTGATCCGTCAATTGGAGGGAATCGAGGACCCGAAGGAGCTCGTCGAAGTCCCGGCCGGTGGAGGCCGGATAGGTCAGGTGGGCCCGGAGCCTTTTTTCGGGATCGATGAAGAAGACGGTCCGGACCGTGGCGCTGGCCAGGACCTCGGGATGGATCATGTCATAAAGTTCGGCGACCTTGCGTTCCTTGTCCGCCAGGATGGGGAACCGGACCTGGGCCCCCTGGGTCTGCTCGATGTCCTGGATCCATTCCCGGTGCCGGACCAGGGGATCGACCGAAAGGGCCAGGAGCTTGGTCTTCCGCTTTGTGAATTCATCCTCCATCCGGGCGGCCATCCCCAGTTCGGTGGTACAGACGGGGGTGAAGTCCGCGGGATGGGAGAAAAAGACCACCCAGGAGTCCCCCGCCCAATCATAGAATCGGATGGGGCCTTGGGTGGATTCTTGCTTGAAGTCGGGGACCTTGTCCCCTAGATGCAATTTCATGGCATCCTCCTTGATCGCCTAAGTGTGTTCCTTGGATCCCTCCTTGAACTTGAGTGGACCTTCTTGGACCTTTAACCTAAGGACGGAGCTTCCGAAAAGTCCACCGGGGGCGGGATGGAAAACGATTTTGGAAAGCCGACATCATCGGCTTTTTCCGGGGATGGTTGACGATTACCCGGCGATCGCCCGTTGCCCAAAAAACTACGTTCCGCAAAAGGCGGGAAGGTTTAAAATAGGTCCGATGGTTCGACGGACAAGTCTCCGATCCCTAGGGGGGCCTCATGATCCATAGAACGAAGGTGGCGGGTCGTATCCTGGAAGTGCTCCAGATCGAGGATAACAAGGCCGATACGGCGCTTCTGAAACAGGTCCTGAAGGGCGCCGGGTTCCCGGTGCATTTGAGCAGTGTGGAGAACGGGGAGGAGGCCATGTCCTTCCTCCGTCAACAAGCCCCTTATTCCCAAAGCCCCCTGCCGAACGTCATCCTGCTGGACCTTCAACTGCCCAGGAAGGATGGATTGACGGTCCTGACGGAGATACGCCGGGAACCGGAATGGGCCCGCCTGCCGATCATCATCTTCACCAGTTCGGAGAGCGACCTGGACAAGGAATGGTCCGGGCGATTGCGGGCCGACCATTTCCTGGTGAAACCCCTGGAACTGGACCATTACGGACCGCTCCTGAAGGTCCTGCGGGAATATTGGCTCAAGTCCTTCCGGGAAAGACCCCTGGCCTGATCCGGGGGTCCGCCGGTCCCGGCCCAACACCCTTTTCCTTCCCCGCGCAAGCCCCCTCCCGCCTTTTTTAGGAACCGTTTACCTTTTTGTCGCCTTTCCTCCCCTGAAGAATTCCACCGCGAAGTAAGGCATTTCGCCCCGGCGAAATGCCGGACCCTGCTTGCATTCATTTTTTTCAGGTCCTTAGACTCGAACTAGGCCCATCCGTGCGGGCCGCCGTTGGATCTTGTTCGGCCCCCAGGGGCAAGGAGGACCTATGGAAAAGGACAAAGCCAAGAGCGTCGCGCAGGGGACGGGTGCGGTCATGCCCGGGGCCCTGCCCGAAGCGACCGCGGTCCTGCTGAGGGAACTGGTGGCGCACCTTCGGCAGAACCGCACCCAACTCCGCGAGGAGTGGGTCCGCCGCATCATCGAAGCGAAGCTCCTGATGGCCATGACCAAGGAGGAGATCTTCGCGGAGGCCACCTCGGTCTATGACAACTACGTGGAGGTGCTGGAGTCCGGTTCGGTCGAGGCCCTCCAGGCCTATGCCCGCAACCTCTCGGAACGCATCATTCCCCGGGGCGTGGAGACCCAGGAGGTCCTGGGGATCGTGCTTCTGTTGCGCGACGTGCTGGCCCGGTCCCTTTTCGGGAAATACCAGGCCGACCTGGGATTGCTGAACCGGGTCCTGGACGCCTACGAACCCGCCGCCAACCGCATCGCCAATACGGTGGGCGTGGGGTTCGTCCAGGAACGGGAGCGCATCATCCGGCAGCAGCAGGAGGCCATCCGGGAGCTGTCCACCCCGGTCCTCCAGGTGCGCGAGAGGCTCCTCATCCTTCCGATCATCGGCGTCATCGATTCCCAAAGGGCCCGCCAGGTCACCGAGCAGTTGCTGCGGGGGATCCGGTCCAACCGCGCCAAGGTGGTGGTCATCGACATCACGGGTGTGCCGGCGGTGGACGCCACGGTGGCCAACCACCTGGTGCAGACGGTGGACGCTTCCCGCCTGATGGGGGCCAGCGTGATCGTGACGGGCCTTTCCTCCGAGATCGCGCAGACCCTGGTCACCATCGGGGTGGACCTGGGCAAGATCAACGCGGTCGGGGACCTGCAGGGCGGCATCGAGGAGGCCGAACGCCTGCTGGGCTACAAGGTCATCATCACCGAGAGCACGCCCACCGACCAGAAGCCGGCCTGAGGCCTCATGCGCGTCCCGATCCATAAGCAAGGGGGTTACCTGATCGCCGCCATCCAGGCGGCCCTGACCGACGCGGACCTGCTCCAACTGCAGGACGACCTGTCCAGCAAGGTGGGGCAGTTCCGGTCCCGGGGGGCCATCGTGGACGTCACGGCGCTGGACGTGATGGATTCCTTCGCGGTGCGGACCCTGCGCTCCATCGCCCACATGCTGCGGCTCCGCGGGGCGGAGACGGTGATCGTGGGGATCCAGCCTGAGGTGGCCTTCGCCATGGTCCAGTTGGGCCTGACCCTGGAGGACGTGGCCACCGCCCTGGACCTGGAGGAGGGCCTGGCCTACCTGGAGTCGCTTTCCGGGGGCGGCAAGTGACCATGGTCCGGGATATTGCCGTTCCCATCGCCTCGGACGTGGACATCGTCAGCGCCCGGGAACAGGGACGGGCCCTGGCGGAACGGATCGGCTTTTCCCAGGTCGAGCGGACCGTCATCGCCACGGCGATCTCGGAGATCGCCCGGAACATCGTGGAACACGCCAAGAAGGGGAACATGGTCCTTTCCCCCTGCCAACACGGGTCCCGGGTCGGGATCCAGATCATCGCCACCGATGAGGGGCCCGGCATCCCCGACGTGTCCCGGGCCATGCAGGACGAGTATTCCACCGGGAAAGGGTTGGGCCTGGGGCTTCCCGGCTCGAAACGTTTGATGGACGAGTTCGAGGTGCAGTCGAACGTGGGAAAGGGAACGGTGGTGACCATGCGCAAATGGCTTCCCCTATGACCGAGGGCGTCTGCGGGTCGGTGGAATGGGGGGTGGCGGTCCAGGCCATGCCCGGGGAGAAGGAATCGGGCGATACCTTCGTCGTGAAGGGATTCCCCGGAGGGGTCCTGGCGGCGGTCGTGGACGGCCTGGGCCATGGATCGGAAGCGGCCCTCGCGGGACGGACGGTCGCCGCAGCCCTGTCGGATTTCTCCCAGGATTCGGTCATCACCATCTTCCGCCGCTGCCACGAATCCGCCCAGAAGACCCGCGGGGTGGTGATGAGCCTGGCCTCCTTCCGGGAATCGGATTCCACCGTGACCTGGGCCGGCGTGGGGAACGTGGAAGGGGTGCTCTTCCGGGCGGACCCGAACGCCAGCCCCCCCGCCGAATACCTGTTGTTGCGTTCCGGGGGGGTCGGGTTCAATTTGCCCGAGTTGAGGGCCACGGTCATCCCGGTCTTCCCGGGGGACACGCTGGTCCTGGCCACCGACGGGCTGCGGAGCAATTTCTCGTTGGCGGTGCTCCAGAACTTCAATGAAAAGCCCCGGACCATCGCCGAAAGGGTCCTGGCCCTGAACCGCAAAGGGACCGATGACGCCCTGGTCCTTGTGGCCCGCCTCAAGGGCGGGAGCCCCCCGTGATGGCGCTCTCTTGGCAGGAAAAGTATTTCCAGGCGCTGTCCCGGTTCCTGGAGACCCGGGAAGAAGGGGGGCTGCGGGAAGCCTATGAGCTCGGCCGGCGGGCCCTCTCCGAGGGGACCGGGCTTTTGGACCTCGTCACTTTCCACCACGACGCGGCCGCCCGTTTGGCCCCCGGGCGGGGCGGCGGGGCTGGGGCCCAACCGGCGGCCGCCTTCCACCGGGAAGCGCTCTCGCCCTTCGAGATGATCCAACGGGGTTACCGGGAGACGGTCCAGATGCTCCGCGCCAGGGCGGAGGAACTGCGGGAATCGAACGGGAAGTTGAACGAATTGAACGCGTCGTTGGAGGAACGGGTGGCCGAGGGCGTGAGGACGGCCGAACGGCGGGCGAAGGAATTGGCCCGGGTGAACGGCGAATTGCAGCAGTTCGTCCTGGTGGCTTCCCATGACCTCCGGGAACCGCTCCGGATGATCGTCGGGTTCGTCCAACTGCTGGAGAAGCGGTTCCCGGAGAAACTGGACGAGACCTCGCGGGAGTACATCCATTTCGCGGTGGACGGGGCCCATCGGATCCAGCAACTGATCGAGGATCTGCTGGCTTATACGCGCATCGGAGGGACCCAACTGACCCCCAAGGGGACGGACCTGGGCGAGGCGCTGGGCGAGGCCTTGCTGAACCTGAAATTGTCCCTGGAGGAAACGGGGGCGGAGGTGAGGGTCGATCCCCTGCCGTTCGTCATGGCCGACCGGAGCCTGATGGTGTTGATCTTCCAGAACCTGATCGGCAACGCCGTCAAGTTCCGGGGAACGGAAAAACCACGGGTGCGGGTCTATTCCTGGGAGGAGGGCGGGAAATGGGTGATCGCGGTCCGGGACAACGGGATCGGGATCGATCCCCGGTATTCGGAGAAGATCTTCGAGGTCTTCCAACGCCTGCATAGCCGGGATGAATACCCGGGGACGGGGATCGGACTGGCCCTGTGCCGGAAGGTCATCGAACAGCATGGGGGGCGGATATGGGTGGGGTCCTCCCCGGGAAAGGGTTCGGTCTTTTACTTCACCTTGCCGAAGGACATGGAAAGGAGCGCGTCATGACGGTATTGGAAAGATGGTGGGTGAAGACCCCCGAGGTCCTCTTGGTGGAGGACAACCTGGGGGATGTGGCCTTGCTCAAGGAGATCCTGAAGATGATGGCCCGTCCCATCCATTTGAAGGTCGTACGGAACGGGTTGGACGCGCTCTCTTTCTTGGGCCGGGAAGGGATCTTCTCGGGGCAACCGGAACCCGACATGATCCTCTTGGACCTGAACCTCCCCAAGCTGGACGGGCGGGAATTGCTGGTGCGCATCAAGGGGGACGGCCGGTGGAGCCACATCCCCGTCATGGTCCTGACCTCTTCCATGGAGGCCAGGGATATCCGGGAAGTGTTCCGCTTGAAGGCCGAATATTTCATCCCGAAGCCGATGGACCTGGAGCACTGCGTGGTGCTGGTCAAACGGATCGAGGATCTTTTCAAGGGAACGTAAAAGAAAACGCTTCCAAAAGGTCCGGGTCTTGGCCCGGGAGGGGATGACCGACAGGGCCGCCGGTGGCCATCAAAAATACGTCGACTTGTCAGGGGAAAATCCCTATAAAAGGGAGTCTCCATTCCTGATCGAGGGCATCCCATGAAAAGCAAGCTCCTGCCGTTCCTGGTCCCGTTCCTTTTCCTCGTCCTGGCCGTTCCGCTCCGGTCCCAAGAGGTCCCGTCGGGTGGGGAATCGCTCTTCGCCAAGCCCGCCCTGGAGGCCATCCAACTCAACGGGGAAAAAGGGAAACTGGAAAGGGTCGCGGTCACCGGGCAGGCCTTCCACGAAGCCCTCCAGCTGACCACCCTGGAGGCCACGCAGGATCCCTGGGGGGTCCAGGTCGACGCTCCGGTGGATTTCCCGGTCCACCAGGGCGATGTGGTCCTGGCCCAGTTCTGGATGAAATCCGACGCGAGCCACGTGGAAAGCGGCGAGGCCCAGAGCGAATTCGTGTTCGAACGCTTGGGCGATCCCTGGACCAAGTCGGTCAGTTTCAACCTCTCGGTCGGGCCCCAATGGCGCCTTTTCAACATCCCCTTCACCGTGGTCGAGGACCTGGAAAAAGGGAAGTCCCACATCTGTTTCCGGATGGGTTATCGCCCCCAATCCTTCGAGTTGGCGGGATTCAAGCTCCTCAACTATGGGAAGAAGGTCGCCCTTTCGGCCTTGCCGCAGACCCAGTTGGTCTATGGCGGGATGGAGGCGGATGCCCCTTGGCGCAAGGCCGCCCAAGAAAGGATCGAGCGGATCCGCAAGGGCGACCTGAGGGTCGTCGTGAAGGACGCGAAGGGCCGGCCGGTCCCCGGCGCCCAGGTGCGGGTCGAGATGGAACGGAATGATTTCGGTTTCGGCACCGCGGTGGTGGCCCAAAAGCTGGCCCTGGCGACCCCCGAGAACGATCGTTATCAGAAAGAGGTCGAACGGCTCTTCAACCGGGTGGTCTTCGAGAACGACCTCAAATGGGGGCCTTGGGAGGACGGCGCCTCCAACAGCGGCTACTGGCGCCGGGACTACGTGAAGGGGGCCATGGCCTGGCTCTCCAAGCGGGACTTCGACGTGCGGGGCCATAACATGGTCTGGGGAACCTGGCGTTACCTGCCCCCCGAGGTCAAGGCCCTTTCTTCGGACAAGAAGGCCTTGGAGGCGAAGATCGAGGAGCGCATCGCCGATGTGGGCGGCGCCATGAAGGGTCAACTGGTGGAGTGGGACGTGGTCAATGAACCGGTCCCGGAACATGAATTGACCGACATCCTGGGACGCTCGGCCATGGTCACTTGGTACCAGGCGGCCCGCAGGGCCGATCCCAAGGCGGTCCTTTTCGTGAACGACTATCCCGGTCCGGATACCATCGGGCACCTGGAATCCTACGATCAGACGATCGCCTTCCTGCTCCAGGAGGGAGCCCCCCTGGGGGGCGTGGGACTTCAAGGACATGTGGGATCCTCGCCCTGGTCCATCCCGGCCCTCTTGTCCACCTTGGACAAACTGGGAGCGCACGGATTGCCGGTGGAGATCACCGAGTACGATACGGACATCGCGGACGAAGAGTTGGACGCCAGGTTCCTGGGCGACTTTTTGACGGCGGTCTTCAGCCACCCTTCGGTGAACGCCTTCCTGATGTGGGGGTTCTGGGACGGGGCCCATTGGCACCACAAGGCTCCCTTGTTCAAGGAGGATTGGACCGAGAAGCCGGCGGGTAAGGTCTACGAGGACCTGGTCCTCCATCGGTGGTGGACCCGGGAAGCGGGCAAGACCGATGGACAGGGGGACTATCAGGTCCGGGGTTTCCTGGGCGATTACAAGATCGTGGTCCTGGACGGAAGGACCGAAGTGACCCAACGGGTCCACTTGGTGAAACAGGGCGCCCGCGTTGAATTCACCTTGAAGCGTCCCTAAAAGGGCGCGCGCATCGGGAGTTCCATGTCCGACCATCGATCCTTTCTTGAAAAACGCGTCCATTCCCGCGTGGCGGTGAAGATCCCCGTCCAGTTCCACCCGGTCACCGACCCTAAGGAATTGAAAAAGCTCCGGGGGTCCACCGGCCTGGCCCGGGACCTCAGCCTGGAAGGGATGTACCTGAAAACGCCGGGAAAGGCGCAAAAAGGGGACATCCTCCGGCTCGATATTTCCCTTCCCATGAAACCCCGCCGACAACTCTTCGCTTTTGCCGAGGTGGTTTGGGTCCGCGAAACGGGAGCTGGCCTGAAGTTGTTATTGATGCCTTCGGAAGACCGGACGGCACTTCAGGAATTCCTGGATAAAGATCCTGCCCAACATTAACGCTCTCTTCCTTCCGGGGCCCACCTTCTTTTCTTCTTGGCCTCTCCCCTAAAACGTTAAAAAAGGCCAATTTCTTGAGAAAGCCTGGGGCCGATGTTATAGTGAAACCACATTTTTTCATGACATTTTGAGGTTTTATGAGCTCTGCTCCGGCCGGTGGGGACAAGAAAAATATAGTCAAAATGGCCTATATCTATTTCCAGGAAGGTCGCTGGGATAAGGCCGTCGAAGAATATAAGAAACTGATCGCCCTGGACCCTGAGGACATCAATACCCACAACATGTTGGGTGACGTTTACGTGAAAAAGGGCGCCGCCCGCGAAGCCTTCGAGGAATACAACAAGGTTTCCTCCGATTTCACGTCCCGCGGCCAGACGGACAAGGCCGCCATCGTCAACAAGAAGATCGCCGCCCTCGATCCGGCCCTCCTGACCCCTGAAGCCCAAAAGAAACAGAACCTCATCAAGCAGACGCTCAAGGCCGAAGTGGCGATGGAAGAAGGGGACATGGAGACGGCCATCGAGGCCTTGAACGAGGTCCTTAAGCTCGACTCCGAGAACCTGGGCGCCTTCTACAAGCTGGGCGAGCTTTTCGAAAAGAAGGGCCAGGTCCAGGAGGCCGTCAAGCAATACCAGATGCTGGGGAATGCCTTCCTGAAGAACCGTCTCTATAAAAAGGCCCAGGAGCTTTTCGCCAAGGTCGTGGCCCTGGATCCGTCCTCCACCGAAGCCCACGCCAACCTGGCCTCCCTTTATGTCAAACAAGGGTCCGAGGGTGACGCCAAGAAGGAATACCTGAACGCCGCCGAACAGGCCCTGTCCACCGGGGACCTGGAGAACGCGAACCAATACGCGGCGAAAGCCGTGGAGCTGAAAAGCATCGAGGCCCACTATGTGCTGGGGGTCGTGCTTTATCGCCGGCAGCAACTGTCCGAGGCCAAAACGGAATTCGAGAGCCTCCTGCGCTTCAAGATCAACCATGTCGGCGCCCTGATCCACCTGGGCAAGATCCTTTTGGAGCAGAATTCCACGGACAAGGCGGCGGAGAACATCCAGAAGGCCCTGAAGATCGAAAAGGACAATTCCATGGCCCAGGAGGCCTGGGTCGAGGTCTGCCTCAAGAAAGGGAACAAGGCCGAAGCCGCCGCGACCCTGAAGACCCTCCTGGAAAGATACATCGCCAAGGACCAGCAGGCCAAGATCATCGAAACGGCCCGCTCGCTCATTTCGTTGGACGAGACCAATACGGCCGCTTACCGGCAATTGGCGGAAGCGTTGGAGAAAACAGGGGACAAGAAGGCCGCCGCCGACGCCCTCTTCAAGCTGGTCCTTTATTTCGAGAAGGCGGATAAAAAGGACCAGGTGGGGGATGTGGTCCGCAAGGTTTTGGAGCTCGACCCCTCGAATTCGGAAGCCCAAAAACGCCTGATCGGGTCGGTGGTCGCCCAGGCGCCGGCCCCCGCGCCCGCCCCGGCGAAACCGTCCCCGGCCGTCCCCCAGCCGCCGGCCGGGGTGATCGACCTGGAACAGGAGATCGTCAAACCGCCCCTGGCCCCGGTCCCCACCAAACCGGCCCCGGTCCCGGCCGCGGCCCCACCGGTGGAAAAACCGAAGGCCGCCGCGGTGGAATTGGATCCGCAGGACGAGCTGACGGACCAGCTTTCCATCGCCGAGAACTACATCAAGCAAGGAATGGTCGAGGAGGCCATCGAGATCTACCAGCAATTGTCGGAAGCCCATCCGGACCATCCGGAGATCCGGGCCAAGTTGAACCAGGCCTACACCGCCTACGTGAAAACAGGGGAAGGGGTCATCGACGCCCTGGAGGCGGAGAAGAAGGCCAAGGAAGAGGAAGAGAAGCGGCTGAGGGCCGAGATGGAAAAAAAGGCGCGGGAGGAAGCGGAAAAGCAGGCCCGGGCCGAGATCGAAAAGAAGGCGCGGGAGGAAGCGGAGAAGAAGGCCCGCGAGGAGATCGAGCGGAAAGCGCGCGAGGAAGCCGAGAAGCGCATCCGGGAGGAAACGGAGAAAAAGATCCGCGAAGAGACCGAACGCAAGATCCGCGAGGAGAGCGACCGGAAGGCCAAGGAAGCCGCCGACCGCCAATCCCAGGAAGAGGTCCTGCGGAAGGCCAAGGAAGAGATCGAACGCAAGGTCCGGGAAGAGTTCGAGCAAAAGGCACGGAGCGAGGCCGAACGGAAGTCCAAAGAGGAAACGGACCGGAAAAAGGCCTCCGCCGCCCAGGATACGGCCACTTCCCGTACGCCCCCGCCCTCCAAAGGGGACGCGCTGGAGGACAACAAGGACGAGTTCATGACCATCGCGGTGGCCGATATCTACGTGCGCCAGCAGATGTACGAAGAGGCCGTCAAGATCTACCGCCGGATCCTTCAAATGGACCCCGACAACCTCGAGGCCCGCAAGAAACTGGGGGATGCGGAGAACCTGCTCAAGGCCAAGACGGGCGCCCCGTCCACGACAGCC
>DASZRK010000049.1 GCA_035549195.1 bacterium | reverse complement strand
GGGTTCATCCTGAAGGTCCGGGACGACCTGCGTCCGGCCCCCGACGCCAGCATGGTGGACCCCATGCTCCTGTTCGCCGATCCGGTGGTCGGGCTCGTCGCCGCCTCGCAGAAAGGGGATGAAGATGAGGTCGGGAAGTGCCGGAAGCGGATCGCGGTGCTCTTTCCCTATACCGGAGAATGGGAGCGCGATGATGCTTTTCTACGGGCCATGGGGATCGGTTCCAGGGACCGGTGAAACCGCTGTTGTCGGCTTGTTTGCTGAGGAGGCCCCTGGATCGGGCTTGAAACAAAGTTTCCCCGGGCCGGATATTCCGATTAGAATTTAACGATATTCCCAGCCTGTTGAGGTCCCATGTCCACTGCCCTGGTCATTCACGGCCATTTCTATCAGCCCCCCCGGGAGAACCCCTGGACCGGCGTCATCGACGACCAGCCCAGCGCCCAACCCTTCCCGAACTGGAACGACCGCGTCTATTACGAATGCTACCGCCCCAACGCCTTCGCCCGCGTCTTCGACCTGAAGAGCGGCCGCATCGAAAACATCCTCAATAATTACGAGTCCATGAGCTTCAATTTCGGGGCCACCCTCCTGTCTTGGATGGAAAAATACCACCCGGGCACCTACCAGAAGGTCCTGGAAGCCGACCGAAAGAGCGTCCAGAGGAACGGCGGACACGGCAATGCCATCGCCCAAGGCTATAACCACACCATCCTGCCCCTTTGCAACGATGCCGACCGGGTGACCCAGGTCAAGTGGGGGGTCGAGGACTTCAAGCAACGCTTCAAAAGGGAACCCGAGTCCCTCTGGTTGCCGGAGACCGCCTGCAATGACGCCACCCTGGGCACCCTGATCGACGAGAAGATCAAGTACGTGATCCTTTCCCCCGAACAGGCCCAACGGGTCAGGCCCCTCTCGGGAGGGGATTGGGTGGATGTGGGGGATGGGCGCATCGATCCGGGCATGCCCTATCGTTACTTCCATCGGGACGGATCGGGCCGTTCCATCGACATCTTCTTCTATGACAAGGGGATCGCCCGGGGCATCGCCTTCGAGGGATCCCTCATCTCCAGCCAGGCTTTCCTGGACCGGATCGGCCGGGTGGGTCAGGGGGAAGGCCGTATCGTCCAGACCGCCACCGACGGCGAATCCTATGGCCACCATACCAAGTTCGGGGACCGGAGCCTGGCCTATGCCTTGAAGGTGGAAGCCAGCCAAGGCGGCTATTGGGTGACCAACTACGGGGCCTTCCTCGAGAAATATCCCCCGACCTGGGAAGCGGAGATCAAGCTGGGGGACGAGGGGAACGGCACTTCCTGGAGCTGCGCCCATGGGGTGGGCCGTTGGTACCGGGATTGCGGCTGTCAGACCGGAGGGCGGGAAGGTTGGAACCAGGCCTGGCGGGGGCCCTTGCGCAAGGCCTTCGACCTCCTGAGGGACCGGGTCCAGGATCATTTCGAGCAGGAACGCGGCAAGCTTTTCACCGATCCCTGGGCGGCCCGGAACGACTACATCCACATGGTCCTCGACCCCGAGGCGCCGCGGAAGCCCTTCCTGGAGAAGCATGCCGGCCGGGCCCTCACGGAGGCCGAGCAGGTCAAGGCCCTCACCCACCTGGAGATCCAGCGCAACGCCATGCTCATGTACACCAGCTGCGGCTGGTTCTTCACCGAGATCTCCGGCATCGAGACCGTGCAGGTGCTCAAGTACGCCGCCCGCATTTTCGACCTGATGGCGACCCTGGGTTTCGAATCCCCCGAGAACGACTTCCTCGCCGTCCTGGCCGAGGCCAAGAGCAACATCCCCGAATACGGGACCGGCGCCGACATCTACCGGCGTTTCGCCGAGCCGACCCGCGTCACGCCCCAGGGCGTGGTGGCCCACTTGGCCATTTCCTCCCTGGTCAATCACACGCCGGAAAAGGACGAGGCGGGCGGGTTCCTTTACGAAATGCTGGACCTGCGCAAGGAGGAGCACGGCCGCTTCACCCTCATGACCGGCCACGTGCTCCTCCAGGAGGCCATGACCCGCCAGCATTTCCGTTATGCCTTCGCCGGCCTGCACCTGGGCGGGATCGATTTCTACGGGGCCATCCGGCCCTATATCCGCAAGGAGAATTTCGCCCGCTGCTCCAAGCACCTTTGGGACCAGTTCTACCTGGTGTCCCTGCCCAAACTGCTGCGGGTCATGCAGGAGGAGTTCGGGCCCGAGGAGTTCGGGGTCGAACAACTCCTGCCCGAGAGCCGCCAGAAGATCTTCAAAGAGGTGTTCGGGACGCTGGTGGAACGCTTCTCCGAGCAATACGTGCGCCTTTACGAGGATAATCGCCGCAACCTGGAGATGCTCCAGTCCGTCGGGTTCGAACTGCCCCGGGAGATCCGGGCGGCGGCCGAGTTCACCTTCGGGAAACTCTTCGAAGAGGAGATCCAGAAGCGGGAGTGGTTCAAGGACCCGGACGCCTACCGCAACCTCATCGCCCTGGCCGACGAGGTCACCAAGCACGGCTACCGCATCGACCGTTTCGTGGCCGAGCATACCTTCCGGAACCTCATCACCGAGATCGTGGAGATGGCCGTGGACCGTCCGTCGGACGAGAACATCCGGGCGGCCATGGCGGTGGTCCAGCTCACCAAACGGCTGGGGCTCGAATACAACCTCTACCTGGCCCAAGAGGCCGTCTATGAGGCGGCCGGCAAGTCCGTTCATTTCGAGAAGATGGTCGAACTTTCTGAGATACTGGACCTGAAGACGGACCTGCTCCTGGACGTGAACGATAAGTTCAAGAAGTCCCTGCACACCGACGATATCGAAGTGGCTTGACGGGCCGGGAACAAAGGCGGCCCGAATTCTCGATTTTTAGTTCTTAATTCTCAATGGCCGTCATTAAGAATTAAAGATTCAAAATTCAAAATTGGATCCTGGATGCCCACCACCAAGAAAAAAGCCGTGTCGGCGCCGACCACCCTTTCGGCCGGGGAATTGAACAGCCTCCTTGACCTTTCCCATGGCGATCCCCACCGGGTCCTGGGCATCCATCCGGAAAAGGACGGCTGTCGGGTCAGGATTTACCGTCCCGATGCCGAGAAGGTCCTGGTCTCTTGGGCCGGGGATCTGGCCCAGCCCTTCGAACTGGAAAAGACCCATCCGTCCGGCATCTTCGAGTCCTTCCTGCCCCATGCCCCGCAAGGGCCGGTCCGCGTCCAGGTGGAATATCCGGGGCGAAGGCGCTTCACCTATTGGGACCCCTATTCCTTCTGGCCCACCCTGGGCGAGATGGACCTTTACCTTTTGGGGGAGGGGAACCATGAGAACCTGCACGAGAAGATGGGCGCCCATTTCATGGTCCACCAGGGCGTGGAGGGCGTCTCTTTCTCGGTCTGGGCGCCGGGCGCCAAGAGCGTCAGCGTGGTGGGGGATTTCAACAGTTGGGACGGCCGCCTGCATCCCATGCGCCGCATGGGGAACTCCGGCATCTGGGAGCTTTTCCTGCCCGAATTGCATGAGGGAATGAACTACAAGTTCGAGATCCGCACGCACGATGGGCGCCGCCTCCTGAAGGCCGACCCCTATGCCTTCGCCACCGAAAAACCGCCCCTCACCGCCTCGGTGGTCAACCGGTCCCGCTATGTTTTCCGGGACCAGGAATGGATGGCGGCCCGCTCCCAGGGCGATCTGCTGAAGAGGCCCATGTCCATCTATGAGGTCCATTTGGAATCCTGGCGCCAGGTGCCCGAGGAGGGGAACCGCCCCCTGACCTACCGGGAAATGGCCGAGGAACTGGGGGATTACGTGAAGGAGCTTGGGTTCACCCATGTGGAGTTCCTGCCGGTCATGGAGCATCCCTTCGGCGGCTCCTGGGGCTACCAGGTCTCCTCCTATTACGCCCCCACGGCCCGCTTCGGCACGCCCGACGATTTCAAGTACCTGGTGGACCAGCTCCACCAAAGGGGCATCGGGGTCCTTTTGGATTGGGTGCCGGCCCATTTCCCCAAGGATGAGTTCGCGCTGGGCCGTTTCGACGGGACCGCCCTCTACGAGCACCTGGACCCGCGCCAAGGGGAGCACCCGGATTGGGGCACCTACGTCTTCAATTTCGGGCGCAACGAGGTCCGCAATTTCCTGATGTCCAACGCCATCTTCTGGCTGGAGGAATACCATGTGGACGGCCTGAGGCTGGACGCGGTGGCTTCCATGCTCTATCTCGACTATTCCCGCAAGGAAGGGGAGTGGGTCCCCAATGTCCATGGCGGCCGCGAGAACCTGGAGGCCATCTCTTTCCTGAAAAGGCTCAATGAGGTGGTGCACGCGCGATTTCCCGGGGTGCTGGTCATCGCCGAGGAATCCACCGCCTGGCCGGGGGTCAGCCGGCCGACCTATACGGGAGGATTGGGCTTCGGGTTCAAGTGGAACATGGGTTGGATGCACGACACCCTCTTTTATTTCAGCCGGGATCCCATCTACCGCAAACACGACCACAACAACCTGACCTTCGGGTTCCTCTATGCCTGGAGCGAGAATTTCGTCCTGCCCATTTCCCATGACGAAGTGGTGCATGGGAAATATTCCCTCATCGACAAGATGCCGGGGGACCGCTGGCAGAAGTTCTCCAACTTGCGCGCCCTTCTGTCCTATATGTGGTCCCATCCCGGGAAAAAGCTGCTTTTCATGGGATGTGAATTCGGCCAATTCGCCGAGTGGAACCACAACCAGAGCCTGGATTGGCACCTGACCCAATGGGCGGACCACTGGCGCCTGCAGGACATGGTGAAGGCCCTGAACCGGCTTTACAAACAGCACCCGGCCTTTTGGGAGGCGGACGTGGACCCGGCCGGGTTCGAATGGATCGACGCCAATAACGCCAACGACAATGCGGTGGCTTTCCTGCGCAAGGCTCCCCAACAGGGGGAACAGATATTGGTGGTGGGGAATTTCTCGCCGGTCATTCGGACCGGTTACCGGGTCGGTGTTCCCAAGCCCGGGCGCTACAAGGAGATCTTCAACAGCGACTCCAATCTCTTCGGGGGGACCAACTTCGGCAATGATGGCGGTGTCCAGGCCGAGGCCGTTCCTTGGCACGGCCAGCCCTACTCGCTGGTGCTGTCGCTCCCGCCCTTGGCGGTTCTTTGGTTCGCGGTGCCCTGATCCCTCGCTGACCTGCCCGTCATTTTTGGCGCTGTCCTTCGGAATGGTCCCACCATTTCGTCGGTTCCTGGTCTTGCGGCCGCCTCTCGAAATCCGCTTCCGCCGGCCCTACCATTTCCCAAGGTTTTGGACGGCCTTTGGACCGGTCCAACAAGGCCTTGGGCATGGACTTTGCTTGAAAATACAGGGTCATTCTTGTAATTTAGCCCTCCCAACGAAAGGCAGTCTGTTCGGCGGCCCCCTCCAGAGGCCGCTTTTTTTAACTCCTGACAAGGCCGGATCCGTAAAGGCGGCCTCCGAAACCTCAAGATCAAGATGAGGAGAACATCGATGTCCCAGCAGCCCCTGAAATACGACCCCAACGAGAATCTGGTCGCTCCCTTCGACGCGGGAAAGGACTCCTGCGGGGTCGGCTTCGTGGCCAACATGAAGAACCGCAAGACCCATGAGATCGTCCAGCAGGGCATCGAGATCCTCATCAACTTGTCCCATCGCGGAGCCTGCGGTTGCGAGACCAATACCGGCGACGGCGCGGGGATCCTCATCCAGATCCCCGATAAGTTCTTCCGCAAGAACGCCTCGGCCTTCAACCTGACCCTGCCCCCCGAAGGGGAGTACGGCGTCGGGGCGGTCTTCCTCCCCAAATTGCCCGATCATATCCAGTATTGCGAGGAGCTCTTCGCCCGGGTCATCAAGGAAGAGGGGCAGACCCTCCTGGGGTGGCGCCTGGTGCCGACCGATAACGCCGAGATCGGACCCACCGCCCGTGCCAGCGAACCGGTCATGAAACAGGTCTTCATCGGCAAGTCCAAGGACCTCAAGGACCAGGACGCCTTCGAACGGAAGCTCTACCTGATCCGCAAGCGCGTCGAGAACGCCGTGGCGGCCTCCACCCTGACCGAGAAGGCCCTTTTCTACATCGCCAGCATGTCCTGCCGGACGCTGGTCTATAAGGGGATGTTGACCCCGGGCCAAGTGGCCCCCTATTTCCGGGACCTGCGGGACGCCTCGGTGGAATCGGCGCTCGCCCTGGTCCATTCCCGGTTCTCGACCAACACCTTTCCCTCCTGGGACCTGGCCCATCCTTTCCGCTACATCGCCCACAACGGCGAGATCAACACGCTGCGGGGCAACATCAACTGGATGCACGCCCGGGAAGCCCTCTTCGCCTGCGACAACTACAGCCCGGAGGAGATCAAGAAGCTCCTGCCCATCGTGCGCGAGGGCCAGTCCGACTCGGCCACCTTCGACAACGCGCTGGAGATCCTGGTCATGGCGGGCCGCAGCCTGCCCCACGCCATGATGATGATGATCCCCGAGGCCTGGACCGGCCATGCCACCATGCCGCAGTACAAGAAGGACTTCTACCACTACCATTCCTGCCTGATGGAACCCTGGGATGGTCCCGCTTCCATCGCCTTCACCGACGGCCGGGTCATCGGCGCGGTCCTGGACCGCAACGGCCTCCGCCCATCCCGCATCTACGTCACCAAGGACGACATGGTCGTCATGGCTTCCGAGGTCGGCGTGCTGGAGATCGAGCCCGCTCGTGTCCTCCGGAAGACCCGCCTGGAGCCCGGCAAGATGTTCCTCATCGACCTGATGGAGGGCCGCATCATCGACGACGTGGAGCTGAAGGAGCGCATCGCCAAGGCCCAGCCTTACGGCGAATGGATCAAGGAGAACCTCTCCCCGCTCGACAAGCTACCCGAGGCCCCGCACGTGCCCGAGCCCGACCATGACACCGTCCTGAAGCGCCAGAAGGCCTTCGGCTATACCCACGAGGACGTGCGCATCCTCATGGCCCCCATGGCCACCGATGGACAGGAAGCCATCGGGTCCATGGGCGATGACACGCCCTTGGCCGTGCTTTCGAACCAATCCCAGCCTTTGTTCAACTATTTCCGCCAGCTCTTCGCCCAGGTCACCAACCCGCCCTTGGACGCCATCCGGGAGGAACTGGTCACCACCGTCAACACCACCGTGGGCCCCGAGGGGAACCTCTTGAAGCCCACCCCCGAGTCCTGCCGCCAGATCGAGCTCAAGAGCCCGGTGCTGGACAACGACGAATTGGCCAAGTTCACCCACTTGAAGTTCAAGAACTACAAGGCCATCACCCTGCCCATGCTCTATAAGGTCGCCGAGGGCGGGAAGGGTTTGGCCAAGGCCATCCAGGAACTGCGCGAAAAGGCCAGCCAGGCCGTCAAGGACGGCAACCAGATCCTGATCCTCTCGGACCGGGGCTTGGACCACGACAACGCCCCCATCCCCAGCCTCCTGGCCACCGCCGGCGTGCACCATCACCTCATCAAGAACGGCGAGCGCACCAAGGTGGGTCTCATCGTCGAGTCGGGCGAGCCCCGCGAGGTCCATCATTTCGCCATGCTGTTGGGCTACGGCGCCAACGCCATCAACCCTTACCTGGCCTTCGAGACGCTGGATGACATGATCCGCCGCCGGATCCTGCCCTCCGACGTGGACCACAAGACCGCCGTGAAGAAGTACATCAAGGCCGCCAACAAGGGGATCGTGAAGGTCATGTCCAAGATGGGCATCTCCACCATCCAGAGCTACCGGGGCGCCCAGATCTTCGAGGCGGTGGGCCTGAACGCCGATTTCATCCAGGAGTATTTCACCTGGACCGCCACCCGGGTGCAGGGCATCGGGATCGAGGAAGTGGCCAAGGAATCCGAACGCCGCCACCGGGGGGCTTTCCCCGAACGCCCGAGCCGCGAGATGGACCTGGATTGGGGCGGCCGCTACCAATGGCGCCGCGACGGGGAGAAGCATCTTTTCAACCCCGACACCATCCACAAGCTCCAGACCTCGGTGAAGACCAAGAACTACAAGCTCTTCAAGGATTACTCCAAGGACGTCAACGACCAGTCCCGCGCCCTGGCGACCCTGCGGGGTTTGTTCCAGTTCAAGAAGGGGAACCCCATCCCCATCGACCAGGTGGAGCCCGCTTCCGAGATCGTGAAGCGTTTCGCCACCGGGGCCATGTCCTACGGCTCCATCAGCATGGAGGCCCACCAGACGCTCGCCATCGCCATGAACCGCCTGGGCGGCAAGTCGAACACCGGCGAGGGCGGCGAGGATGAGGAGCGCTTCACCCCGGAGCCCAATGGGGATTCCCGCAACTCGGCCATCAAGCAGGTGGCCTCGGGCCGCTTCGGCGTGACCAGCCACTACCTGGTCAATGCCAAGGAACTGCAGATCAAGATGGCCCAGGGGGCCAAGCCGGGCGAGGGCGGCCAGTTGCCGGGCAAGAAGGTCTATCCCTGGATCGCCAAGACCCGCCACGCCACGCCCTTCGTGGGGCTCATCTCGCCCCCGCCGCACCACGACATCTATTCCATCGAGGACCTGGCCCAGCTCATCCACGACCTCAAGAACGCCAACCACCACGCGCGCATCTCGGTCAAGTTGGTCGCCGAGATGGGTGTGGGGACGGTGGCCGCCGGGGTCGCCAAGGCCCATGCCGACCATGTGCTCATTTCAGGCCATGACGGCGGGACCGGGGCTTCTCCCCTGACCTCCATCAAGTACGCCGGGGCACCCTGGGAACTGGGGCTGGCCGAGACCCACCAGATCCTGGTGAAGAACGGCCTCCGGGACCGGATCGTGGTCCAGACCGACGGGCAGCTCAAGACCGGCCGGGACGTGGCTATCGCCGCCCTGCTGGGCGCCGAGGAATTCGGTTTCGCCACCGCGGCCCTGGTGGCCGAGGGCTGCATCATGATGCGCGTCTGCCACCTGGACACCTGTCCGGTGGGCATCGCCACCCAGAACCCGGAGCTCCGCAAGAAGTTCACGGGCAAACCCGAGTACGTCGTCAACTTCATGATGTTCATCGCCGAGGAACTGCGGGAATTCATGGCCGAGCTCGGGTTCAAGAAGCTCACCGACATGGTGGGTCACTCCGAACTGCTGGAGATGAACGGGGCCATCGCCCATTGGAAATCCAAGGGGCTGGATTTCTCCGCCATCTTCCACCGGCCCGAGGAATCGAACCAAGGCGCGGTCTATTGCACCCAGAAACAGGACCACGGCCTGGACAAGGCCTTGGACAACGAGGTGTTGCTCGAACGCTGCAAACCGGCTTTGGACGACAAGAAACCGGTGCGCTTCGAGGTGCCCATCCGCAACATCAACCGCACCGTCGGCACCATCGTGGGGGCCGAGATCTCCAGGCGTTACGGAGCCAAGGGCCTGCCGGACGACACCATCCAGATCACCTTCAAGGGCTCGGCGGGGAACAGCTTCGCCGCCTTCGTGCCCAAGGGCATGACGATGCGCCTCGAAGGGGACGCCAACGACTATGTGGGCAAGGGGCTTTGCGGAGGCAAGGTGATGATCTATCCCTCCAAGGAATCCACCTTCGTGCCCGAGGACAACATCATCGTGGGCAACGTGCTTTTGTACGGGGCCACCAGCGGGGAGGTCTTCATCCGGGGCAAGGCGGGCGAGCGTTTCGCCGTCCGTAACTCGGGTGTGGAAGCGGTGGTCGAGGGCGTGGGCGACCATGGTTGCGAATACATGACCGGGGGCCGGGTGTTGGTCCTGGGCGAGACGGGCCGGAATTTCGCCGCCGGGATGTCAGGCGGCGTGGCTTATGTCTGGAACCGCACCGGGGATTTCGCCGTGCGCTGCAACAAGGAGATGGTGGAGCTGGAGGAACTGGACGGGGACGACGTGAAGATCGTCCAGGGCATGCTCCGCAAACACCAGGATTTCACCGGAAGCACCGTGGCCGCCTCGGTCCTCAAGGATTGGGACAAGATGGCCAAGCAGTTCGTGAAGGTCATGCCGGTGGATTACAAGAAGGCCCTGCAGGCTCAAAAAGAAGGGAAGCAACCCGCCGCGGTCGCTTGATATTCGAACCACAGAGGGCACAGAGGTCACGGAGTCGGGCTTTTGGGCTGGAAACCGAAGATCCTTTCTCCGCGCTCTCCGCGTCTCCGTGGTGAAAATCTTAGATTGAGGAAGAAATGGGAAAACCGACAGGATTCATGGAGCAGGACCGGGAGTATCTCCACAAGCGCCCGGTCGAGGAGCGGGTCAAGGATTGGAAGGAATATGTCCTTCCCTTCGAGCCCTCCCATCTGAAGGACCAGGCCGCCCGTTGCATGGATTGCGGCATCCCCTTCTGCCACCAGGGCTGCCCCCTGGGCAACATCATCCCCGACTGGAACGACCTGGTTTACCGCGATCGTTGGGCCGAGGCCATTGAGCGCCTTCACGCCACCAATAACTTCCCCGAATTCACCGGACGCCTTTGTCCGGCTCCTTGCGAGAATTCCTGCACCTTGGGGATGGACGTCTACAAGTCGGCCGTCAACATCAAGGCCATCGAGGTCTCCATCATCGACCGGGCTTTCCAGGAAGGCTGGGTCAAGCCCATGCCCCCGGCGAAGCTCACGGGCAAGAAGGTGGCGGTGGTGGGCTCCGGCCCCGCCGGCCTGGCCTGCGCCCAGCAGTTGGCCCGGGTGGGCCACAAGGTGACCGTGTTCGAGCGCGCCGACCGTATCGGCGGGTTGCTCCGTTACGGCATCCCCGAGTTCAAGATGGAGAAGCGCCACATCGACCGCCGCATGAAGCAGATGGAGGCGGAAGGTGTCGAGTTCCGCACCAACGCCAACGTGGGCCATAACGTGCCCATCGAGGAACTGAAGAGCAACTATGACGCCATTGTCCTTTGCGGCGGCGCCACCCAGGCCCGCAACCTGCCCGTCCCGGGCCGGGAGCTCAAGGGCGTCCATTTCGCCATGGAATACCTGCCCCAGTCCAATAAGGTCCAGGAAGGGGATAAGGTCGAGAACCAGATCCACGCCAAGGGCAAGCACGTCATCGTCATCGGCGGCGGGGACACCGGGGCCGACTGTATCGGCACCGCCCATCGCCAAGGCGCCAAGAGCGTGACCTCCCTCGAAGTCCTTCCCAAACCGCCCGCCGAACGCGCGGCGGACAATCCCTGGCCCCAATGGGCCCGTATCTTCCGCGTGGCGGGCGCCCATGAGGAGGGGGGTGAGATCCTCTACAGCGTTTCCACCAAGGAATTCATCGGTGAGAACGGGGTCGTGAAGAAGCTCAAGGGCGTGAAGATCGAATGGGAGCCCCAACCGGGTGGCCCGCCGAAGATGAAGGAGATCCCGGGGACCGAATTTGAGCTCCCCGCCGATCTGGTCCTTTTGGCCATGGGTTTCCTGGGGCCGGAAAAGAACCCCCTCTTCGAGAAGCTGGGGATCGAGCTGGACCAGCGCTCGAACGTGAAAGGGAACGCCACCAAGATGACCAACGTTCCGGGTGTCTTCACCGCGGGCGACATGACCCGGGGTCAGTCCTTGATCGTTTGGGCCATCGCCGAAGGCCGCGCCGCGGCCCGGGGTGTGGACCTTTACCTAATGGGAGAGACGACGCTTCCAAGCCCTCTTTGAGGGCTTGGAATTCAGAATTTTGAATTAAGAATTATGAATTTTGGAAGGCGGGCCGAAAGGTCCGCCTTTTTTGTTTTAGGGGTTTATGATGGTGGCGAATTGAATACAGAAGTGAAAAACCGCCGATTTTGAGTGGCTCGAGACCATCCTCGGGAGATATATAAATGAAAATATTGGCCAAAAAAGAAGGCGAAAAATGGCTTCAAGACCACCAACTTCCACAAACCGAAGACGGATTGCTGAATTTATACAAAAATAAAATTTCTTATACCCTTCCAAAAGATTCAGGAATAAAAACGGCCCTTGCGAGATCACTTAAGAGTTTCTTTGAAGATTCCTTGTCGGGAAAAGATGGAATCTTTTGGATTACTGATTGGGAAGTATGGCCAAGCAGTGAAAATCAAAATTTATTTTATGCTTATCGAAAAACTTTGAAAGATGACCGAACTATTTTAGATGCCCCCTTTCATATTTTTGATAACAGAGATATTGATGCAATAGAGTGTTTGTTAGATTTAGCTTTGTATTTTATTTGGGGCGTTGTTCTAATTTTTCCCGGTGGAAAGGTCGTTATCCGACCTAGTCATAATGAATGCATAGACGTTTATACTGAAAGCGCGGCCGAGTTAATGAAATTCAAAGAATTGTTTGAACATATGAAATTTCCGGTGCTTTCGTGATCGGACACCAATAAACGTCTGTGAACCTCTGCGTTTAATGATGTGAAACAATGAGTTTGATAGTTCGCAAATTGTTGGGAATGGAGAAACGCCTAAATGTATCTCGCGATTTGCTGTTTTGGCGTCTTGGTGATGAATATGTGTTTTGCCACCTCCGCATTCGCCCAAACGCCTACCCCTTCCGCCCTCACGATCGACCAGACCTCGGTCCCCATTCGCGTGGACGGGCACTTGGAGGATTGGCCCTCCGCCCGCATGTTCCGATTCGACCAGAAAAACCAGATCATCCAGGGAAAGAGCCTTTGGCAGGGTGAGGATGACTTCTCGGGACGTGTCTTCCTGACCTACGACGACCAATATCTCTATCTGAGCGCCGTTGTGAAGAAGACGAACAAGAAGGTCGTGAACGACAATGGGAATCTTTCCCTGACCAATGGGGATTGTCTGGAGCTTTTTATCGCCACCGATCCTTCCCAGCACCAACCCCTCCTGACCCGGGAGGACTATCACTTGGTTTTCTCGCCTGGAACGGATTGTAAGGATCCCAAAGCCTTCTGCCTCAATAAGAACACCCAGATCCCGGGGGTGCGCTTGATCGCCCGGGCGGCCACCTCGGGTTACATCTTGGAGGGGTGCGTGCCCCTCGTGTTCTTGGAGGGTCTTCAGTTGGGTTCGGGGAAAGCTTTCGGATTGGCCTTGGCGTTGGACGACGGCGGGGAACTGAGCGGCAACCGGATCCTGCGGATGGTCTATGGGGGGAATGGGGTGGATCTGGACGATCCGGGCTCCTGGGCGCTGGCCCAATGGACGGGGACGGTAACGCTGGAAGTGCCTTTCAAGAGATCCTACGACCTGAACGCGGCCCTGGTCGAGGATGGGACCCAAGGGAACACCTACCTGGGCAAGAGGGACTTGAACGGGCTCGTCCTTGGGCCGGACCAAAAACCATTGGCGGGAGCGAAGATCGCCCTTTGGCCCAAGGGTGCCGAGACCCTGACGGAGGCCGATGGACGGTTCACCCTCGCGAATTCAAAGATCTATACCCGCACGGTCGTCACCGCACGGAAGAAGGGGTTCGTGTCCTCGGTGGCGGCGTTGCCGGCCAAGGGCAAGGCGGTGACCTTGTCGCTTTTCCCGGTCCCCGACGATCTGAAACCCAAGAAGGGTGTCATGGGTCCCTCCTTCATGGGCGCGGTCCTTCCCGCCTTGCCACCCGCTCTCTTCGACGCTTACCTGGCCAAGATGCGTCCCATGGTCGAACCACTCCACTTGGGCATCCTGCGTCTGGCGGCCCCCGAGGAACCCATGGGCGAGGAGGATCATGTCCGGGTGATCCATTCCTTCGAAACTTTTGCCCGGGACCTGGGAGCGGAGCCTATGGTGAGCCTTCCCCTGGAGGGCTATTCCGCGGCCCTGGCTTACTTCAAATGGACGCATGGGAAACCAGGTATCCGCTACTGGGCCATTGGCGGCGAAGAAGACCTCAAGCCGGATGCGGGGACCGACCGGAACAATTCCTACGCCTATCTGAACCGATTCCGCTCCATCGCCAACGCGCTCAAGACCCAGGAACCCGGCATCCTCCTTTGGGGGCCGGAGACCGGGGGGGATTCGCCCCATACGGAATCGGACTGGGTGACGCCCTTATTGAAATACGACGGGGACGTGGTGAACGGCGTTTCCTTGCACCGTTATGGATGGACGCAGGGGGTCAGCGTCACGGCCCAAGCGCTCCAGGACAGCCTTCGTCACGAGATCGATACCTTGGTGGGGCTGGAGGACCGGGTGGTGGAGAATTCCGACCTGGATCTTCCTTTCGCCATCACCGGCGGGATCACCTTCAAGACCCCGGGCGACAGCCCGACGACCCAGGCGGGCGCGGCCATGTTCCAAGCGCTTTGGGAGGCGGACCAGCGGGGTATCTACCTGAAGGGAAGCCTGTCCATGTTCCTGGCCGGCAAAAAGGTCTGGGAGGATGGACCTTCCTATTGGGCCCTGAGGCTTTGGAGCCAAATGAAACGGGGGAGGATGTTGAACGTGGTCTCCCGGGAATCCCTCGTCTCCGCCTATGCCACCCAGGACCCGAAGAGCAAGGACGTCACCCTGATGCTCATCAACAAGAGCGACCGCTACTGGCGGCCCAAGATCCGCTTCAACGGCGAGGACGACCAGGTGATGGTCGAGGGGGGGCTGGATCAACGCTATGACTTCGAGTGCCCCTCCTTCTCCATCAGCCTTTTGGAGGTCCATGCGGACCATTCCCCGGGAAAGGCCTGGGTCCTGGATCAGGACTCGGCCAAGAATGGGGCATCCCCCAGGACCGTCCCTCTGAATCCTTGGTGACGGGTCCCTCTCCGGCCATTTTTCATCAATTTAAACGTGACTTCATTTGCCGGGGTCTTTGTCTGGGTTTATGATGGGGCCTGTGCCGATCCCCTTTTGGTGCCGCTGTTACCGTCGCACCTAGGCTCGGAACAAGCAAGTCACGCCTGCGGCTTGTGGGCCGGCGGGCCGGAGCAGATGGTTGGGATGGAGCCAGGGGGGCCCGATGGAAGAAAAGCAAATGACGCAGGCTGAAAAGCAGATCCGGCGGCTGGAAGCCCTCCGCCAGAAGAAGGACGAAGCGGTCCAGGTCTCCAATCAGGATCCCAACGCCCCCGTCCGCACCAAAGCCGACCAAATGGCCGACAAGCTCATGCGGATGCGGGAACAGGCCGGGCGGCCCTCCGGGACCAAGTCGAAGCGGGTCAAGATCGAGGGCAAGCCGCGCAGCTCCAAGCTGACCTTCAACCAGATCGGCCTCCTGGAACGCATCCTGATGGAAGACAAGGAACTGCGGGGAAGCGCCATCACCCGTATCGCCCTGAACCGCCTGCTGGGCATGGAGAACACCCCCCTGGAGAACGAGCTGGAAGAACGTCTCCAAGGGGTCCTGCGCAAGTTCCGCAACCGTACTTGAAAAAAACCGACAAGAAATGAAGAATTGACGCCAGGTTCGGGGTGACCCGGACCTTTCTTTTTCCTGGACCTGGAGAACGCTTGAAGATCATCTTGAACGGTGAAGAGAAGCTCTTTGACGACGGTCTTTCCCTGGACGCGGTCATCCAGCGGTTGGGCGTGCGGCGGGAGACGGTCGTGGCCGAGGTCAACCGCAAGATCGTGAAGAACGAGGACCGCCCCCAATGCCGTCTTCAGGACGGCGACCAGGTGGAGCTCATTCAATTCGTGGGTGGGGGATGAATCACATGTTGTCGTCGCGAGGAGTGGCCCGCGAATAGCGGGACGGTTACGACGTGGCGATCCCAGTTCCTATAAGCCGTTTTCAAGCTTTATTAGAACTAAGGTTCCCACAGTCAGGACCGGTCCCCCCTATACGGGGCCTAGCCCCCGCAATGACAGGCATAAGAATGGAGATCCAATGACGACCACTTTGGAACAGATCAGGTCCCAGGACACCTATCAGATCAATGGGAAGACCTTCACGTCCCGTCTTTTGGTGGGAACGGGCAAATACGCCACCAACGAACTGATGGGCGAATGCCTGGAGGCCTCGGGCACCGAGATCGTCACCCTGGCTTTGCGCCGGGTGAACCTGAACGCCAAGGGCGAGAAGACCCTGCTGGATTTCATCGATCCCAAGAAATACACCCTGCTCCCGAACACCGCCGGTTGTTATAGCGCCGAGGAGGCCATCCGGGTGGCCCACTTGGCCCGGGCCACGGGCTTGTCGGATTTCGTGAAGCTGGAAGTGCTCTACGATGAAAAGACCCTCTTGCCGGATCCCATCGCCACTTTGGAAGCCACCAAGGAACTGGTGAAGGAAGGATTCACCGTCATGACCTATACCTCGGACGATCCGGTCATGGCCCAGAAGTTGGAACAGGCCGGAGCCCATGCCGTCATGCCCGCGGGTTCGCCCATCGGGTCGGGCCAGGGGGTGCTGAACCCCAACAACATCCGGATCATCCTCGAGAAGCTGAAGTGCCCCGTGCTCATCGACGCGGGCGTGGGAAGCGCCTCCGATGTGGCGGTGGCCATGGAACTGGGGGTGGTCGCGGTGCTCCTGAACACCGCCATCGCCCACGCCAAGGACCCCCTCAAGATGGCCCACGCCATGCGGCAGGCCACCGAGGCGGGGCGCCTTTCCTACCTGGCGGGCCGTATCCCCAAGAAGCTCTACGCCCAGGCTTCGACACCCCAAAAAGATTTTTAAGATCCAATGGATCCCCTTCGTGCTCGTTTAACCCGGGCCAGACTTTATTTGGTCATGGGCGTCGGCACTAAGAACCCCCCAATGTCCTACCGCATTGCCGAGGCGGCCCTTAAGGGTGGGGTGGACATCCTCCAACTCCGCGATTACACCTTGAGCGATTCCCGATTGCTCGAAGCAGCCCACCGGTTCCGGATCTTGACCCGTCGCCGCAAGAAACTCTTCGTCGTGAACAACAGGCCCGACATCGCCATTCTCTCGAAAGCCGATGGTGTTCATGTGGGCCAGGATGATCTGCCGGTGGATCAAGTGAGGAAGTTG
Organism: bacterium; assembly: GCA_035549195.1. Lineage (NCBI taxonomy): Bacteria > bacterium. The sequence continues at coordinate 69,192 of DASZRK010000049.1, read as the reverse complement.
GTGGGGAAGGACATGCTCATCGGGCTTTCCACCCATGCCCTTTCCGAAGCGAAGCGGGCCCTCAAATCCGGGGCCGATTACATCGGGGTGGGGCCGGTCCATGCGACCCCCACCAAGGCGGGCCGTCAGGCGGTAGGCCTTCGTTATGTCCGACAAGTGGCGGCCTTGGGACCCAAGATCCCATTCTTCGCCATTGGCGGGATCGACCCGGGTAACTTGCCTGAGGTCCTGGGGGCCGGGGCCACCCGGGTGGCGGTGGTGCGGGCCATCACCGAGGCCAAGGACCCTTTTTCCGCCGCCAAGGCCCTGAAAGAGGCCCTCTAAGGGGCCCTCGCCTTGAGAAACGGCCGAAAAAGTGCCTATAATTCCAACAAGAAACAACCACGAGGTGTTCGTTGCTCCGCCCTATCGTCCTTTATCCTGATCCCCGCTTGAAGCTCAAGAGCAAGCCGGTCACGAAATTCGGTACCCCCGAAATGCGCCAATTGGTCCAGGACATGACCGAGACCATGCGGGACGCCCATGGGGTAGGCTTGGCCGCCATCCAGATCGGGGAACCCATCCGCATGATGGTCATGGATGTGGATTACGACAAGGAAGAGAAGGGCGAGGCCCTGGCGGTCTTCAATCCCGAGGTCCTCGGGGAGGAAGGGTCGGAGACCACCGAGGAAGGCTGCCTTTCCATCCCGGATGTCCGGGAAGAGGTCGAACGTTCCTTCAAGGTGAAGGTGAAGTTCCAGGACATCGAGGGTAAGGAACAGATCGGCGAGTTCGAGGGCCTCTTGGCCCGTTGTGTGCTCCACGAGATCGACCACATGGACGGCCAGCTCTTCATCCAGAAGGTCCCGGCGGTCAAGCGCATGTTCCTCAAGAAACAACTCGACCAGTTGAAGAAGGACTACCAAGAAGCTTCCCGCCTTTAAAAGTCCATTCGGCCACCGACGAACTCCGATGAACACAGATGGGGAAGTCGTCTTTTGCCCTGGCTTACCCAGGGAATAAGGCCTTTATCGGTGTTTATCTGTGTTAATCTGTGGCGAAATTTTCATTTTTGGGGTGTCCGGTGTCTTCTCCTTTCAAGATCCTGTTCATGGGCACGTCCGAATTCGCCGTGCCGGCCCTGGAGGCCCTCCATGGGGCGGGTTATCCGGTCGCCCTAGTGGTGACCCAGCCCGACCGTCCGGCCGGGCGGGGGCTGGACCTGAAACCCTCCCCGGTCAAGCAGGCGGCCCTGAAGCTGGGCCTGACGGTCTTCCAACCGGAGAAGGTACGGAACCCGGAGGCTGTCGAGACCCTGCGGAAAGTCGGAGCGGACCTGGCGGTTGTGGCAGCCTATGGACAGATATTGCCTTCTTCCGTCCTCCAACTGCCCAAGACCGCTTGTTTGAACATCCATGGATCCATCCTCCCCAAGTACCGGGGGGCGGCCCCGATCCACTACGCGATCCTCAATGGGGAGGCCGAAACGGGCGTGACCCTCATGTATATGAACGAAAAGATGGATGAAGGGGATATCCTGCTCATCAAAAAAACGCCCATTGGGCCCGAGGAAAACACCGGGGAAGTGCACGATCGCCTGGCCCGGATCGGGGCGGAGGGCCTCTTGGAGGCTTTGAAGCTACTGGAGACGGGGAAGGCCCCCCGGGTGCCCCAGGACCCAACCCAAGCCACCTACGCGCCCTCCATCCAACGGGAGTTCTGCAAGTTGGATTGGGGATGGCCGGCGTCCCGCATCCACAACCGGGTGCGGGGGTTGAGTCCTTGGCCGGTGGCCGAGACCGCTTGGAAGGGGATGGAGATCAAAGTACACCAGGCCCAAGTGGTGGACCGCAAAGGGCCAGGTGGGGAAGTGCTGGAAGTCTCGAAGGAAGGCGTATTGGTCGGTGCCGGATCCCAGTCGGTGCGTTTGCTGTCCATCCAGCCGCCGGGGAAAAAAAGAATGCCCGCTTTTGATTTCACCCTGGGCCATCCTGATTTTAAAGTAGGCGAAAAACTCTCATGACCGACCAACCTCAAGATCCCCAGGGTGGTGATAAGCCGTCCGGTGGCAAGCCCGGCAAGTTCGATCCCAAAAAGAAAAAATCCTTTGACGGGCACCGAAAGGGAAATTCCTTCGGGAAAAAGCCGTTCCGTTCCAAGAGCGGGGGCAAATCTTTTGGGGACAGACCCTTCCGCCCCAAGGGGGAAGGGAAGCAGTTCGGTGATAGGCCTTTTCGACCCAAGGGCGGCGGAAAACCCTTTGGGAAGAAGCCTTTTCGTCCCAAGGACGGTCCTAGGTCCTTTGATAAAAAACCTTTTTCGCCCCGGCCCGAGGGGCAACCTTCCGGCGTTCCTGATGCTTCAACCTCCGGCTCCTCCATGGGCGGGCCGGGCGATAAGCGGCCTTTCCGAAAGGACTTCAAGCCCCGTCGGCCTTTTCGTCCCGGCAAACCAGGGGACCGTCCCCGCTTCGGAGGCGGTGACCGTCCTCATGGCGGCGACCGACCTCATTTCCAGAAGAACGATCGTCCCCGTTTCGGTGGTGGCGACCGTCCTCGGTTCCAGAAGCATGACGGACCCCGGTTCCCAAAAGATGGTCCACGTCCGCCTTTCCGTTCGGAGGGCCAAAGTGACCGCCCTCATGGGGGGGACCGGCCTCACTTCCAGAAGAACGACCGTCCCCGTTTCGGTGGTGGCGACCGCCCTCGGTTCCGGAAACATGACAGACCCCGTTTCCAAAAAAACGGTCCGCGTCCGCCTTTCCGTTCGGAAGGTCCAAGTGACCGCCCTCATGGCGGTGACCGGCCTCACTTCCAGAAAGGCGACCGTCCCCGTTTCCAAGGAGGGGACCGGCCTCGTTTCGGTGGTGGCGACCGTCCTCGGTTCCAGAAGCATGACAGACCCCGGTTCCAAAAAGACGGTCCGCGTCCGTCTTTCCGTTCGGAAGGTCCAAGTGACCGCCCTCATGGCGGTGATCGGCCGCACTTCCAGAAAAGCGACCGTCCCCGTTTCCAAGGAGGGGACCGGCCTCGTTTCCCAAGGAATGACCGGCCGCGGTTCGACAAAGGTCCCCGGCCGGAAGGGAAGAAATTCTTTCGTTCCGGAAAACCGGGCGACCGGCCTCCCTATCGGGACGATCGTTCCGGAAACAGGCCGGAGCAGGCTCCCCGTGGGGAAAAGGCCTCTCCATCCCGTTTTGCGGCCGCCAAGGCCCTTTATGCCATCGAGAACGGCGCCAAGATCGCGGATGTCCTCGAGGGCCCCAAGAACCTGATCTCCGAGGATATGGCCCTGTTCCGGGAACTGGTCTATGGCTGTACCCGGCAAAAACGGTTGCTCGACTACCACCTGAACGGTTTGTGCCAGTCGCCTTTCGACAAATTGCCCCATGAAGTGAAGATCTGCCTGCGCTTGGGGCTTTATCAATTGATGTTCCTCGACCGGGTGCCGGCCCACGCGGCGGTCGATGAGTCCGTGACCCTCGCCAAGCAGGGCGGCCAAGAGGCCTTGAGCGGGTTCGTGAACGCGGTGCTCCGTAATGCCGAGTTGAAAAGGGCGTCCTTCGAGGTCAAGGGTGACAGTGAAATGGATGCCTTGGCCATCAAAACGTCCCATCCGACCTGGATGGTCAAACGCTGGGTGGCCCAGTATGGACAGGAGAAGGCCGAGGCCATTCTCGAGGCCGACAACAAACCCCACTTGGTCTATCTCCATGTGAAGCCGGGCCTGGAAGAAAAGGTCCCGAAGGACCTGGAAGCCCAAGGGGTGCAGGTCCAACCCATGGTGTGGCCTTCGCGCACCTTCAGCCTCAAGAGCCATGAAGGCGGGTTGTTCAGCGGGGAAAGCTTCAAACAAGGGGACTGGATCGTGCAGGACTGGGTGCCCCAGGCCATGCTGGAGCTTTTGCCCCTTTCCGAGGGAATGCGGGCTTGGGACGTCTGCTCCGCTCCCGGAGGCAAGACCGTGGGTCTCGCCTGGAAACTGGGCGAAAAGGGCCAGGTCATGGCGACCGATTCCTCGGCCGAGCGCCGAAAGAAGTTGGGCGAGAACTTGGGCCGCACGGGCTTGAAGCAGGTGCAGGTCCATGACGGGGATATCCAGAAACTTCCCCCGGCCCAGAAATTCGACCTGATCTGGGTGGACGCGCCCTGTTCGGGGACCGGGGTCCTTTCCCGTCGCGCGGACCTGCGCTGGAAGTTGGCGCCCCGGGACATCCTGGCCCACGCCCCGGAACAATTGGGCATCCTGGAAGAGGTCGAGGGCCATCTCTATCCCAAGGGCCATTTGGTCTATAGCACCTGTTCCCTGGAAGAGGAAGAGAACCAGAAGGTGGTCCAGGACTTCCTGGCCAAACACCCAGGCTGGAGCGTGGCGACCCCGGCGCTTCCCGGTAGTTCATCCTCGGTCTCGAAGGATGAGTTCGGCATCACCTTCCTGCCGACCAACGAGCATGACGGGGGGTTCTTAGCGGTGTTGGTAAAAGGTTGAAGCCATGAAACGCGTTCTCACGGTCCTGGTCCTTCTTTTCAGCGGAATGCTGGTGGCCCAAGCCGAAGAATCGCATTACGACCTCCTGCTCAAGAACGGCCTGATCGTTGATGGGTCCGGGTTGCCTCCTTACACCGGGGATCTGGCCATTTCGGGCGGCAGGATCGCAAAAATGGGGCACCTGGCGGGGCTCAAGGCCGACAAGGTGGTGGACGCCACCGGGCTGGTCATCGCGCCGGGGTTCATCGACCTGCTCTGCCATAACGACCTGATGTGGACCCGCCTGGCCCAGGAACACGCCATCCGGGAGGGGGTCACCTCCGGATTGGTGGGGAACTGTGGTTTCTCCGTCCTGGACGTGGACAAGAACCTCAAGAAATTCCAGCGCTATCCCGGCATGGTCAATGTGGGGACCCTGATCGGCCAGGGGAGCTTGCGGGAATGGTTCGTGAGGAAGAACCGCCGTAAACCCGCTCCACCCCAGGAAATGGCCACCATGCGGCTTTTTCTGCAAGGCGCCCTCCAGGCCGGGGCCTTCGGGCTTTCCAGCGGGTTGGGATATGAACCCGGTGAATGGTGCCAACCGGCAGAATTGGAGGACCTGGCTTCGGTCCTGACCCAGTTCCCCCACGCGGCCTATTACACCCATATTCGGAATTATCGTTGGGATGTCCTGGGGGCCATCCAGGAAGCCCTGCACGTGGGGGAAACGGCCAAGGTCCCGGTCGTCATCCAGCACTTGTTGTTCAAGCTCCCCAGCAACTGGGACCAGACCGAGAGCGGTCTGCGCCTGCTGGAGGACGCCCAGGAAGAGGGGCGCTCGGTCTATGCCACGGTCTACCCCTATGACTTCTGGGGCAACGAAGTGCAGATCCCCCTTTACCAGTTCCTTTACCTCAAACCCACCGCCGCCAATATGGGTTATTACTGGAGCAACGGGCAGACCACCGACATCCTGGCCCAGATCCACAAGCGTCTCCAGGAATACGGGGGCGGGGACAAAGTGGAGATCACACGGGTCAAGTCGCGATCCTTCAAGACCTTCCTGGGCAAGACCATTGCCGACCTGGCCAAACAGCGCAAGATCACCGAGGAACAAGCGGTCCTGGCCCTGCTCATCGAGAACGGCGAGTACGTGAAGATCTGCTACCACGGGTTATCGGAAGAGGGGCTCATCAAGAAGATCCAGGCGCCCTTCATCCTCTTTGGGTCCGACTCCTCCACCGATATCCCCCATCCACGGGATGTGGGGGCTTTTCCCAGGCTCCTGGGCACCTACGTGCGGGACAAGCGGGTCATCCGGCTCTCGGAAGCCATCAAGCGCCTGACCTCCGAACCGGCCTCCATCATGGGCTTGAGGGACCGGGGATCCTTGCGGGAAGGGAATTGGGGGGATGTGGTGGTATTCGACCCCAAGACCATCCATGACAACGCGACCGCGGTCGAATCCTGGCAGGCGCCTTCGGGCATCAAGATGGTCCTGGTCAATGGCCAGTTGGTCTATGACGCCAAGGGCGGCTTCTCGGGGCGCTTCCCGGGGAAAGCCTTGAGACGCAGCAACACGCCCTGAGCAAGGGCCACTTGATCCCTTTGCGATGATCGCCAGGGAGGATCCCAATGCCGCAGGAATCCCACAAGACATTCATCGCCCGGGCCCTGCGGGTCCTGAAAAAGGATCCGCACGTCCTCGGCGTGGCGGTCGGGGGTTCCTGGCTCACCGGGAAGATGGATGAATTCTCCGACCTGGACTTGGTCGTGGTCGGGAAGGAGCGGTCCTATGACCGCCTGATGAGGGATCGGCTGAAGATCGCGGGCAGGCTCGGGAAGCTCCTTTCGGGTTTTACCGGGGAACATGTGGGTGAGCCCCGACTGATCATCTGCCTCTATGACGCCCCCCTGCTCCACGTGGATCTCAAGTTCGTGACCTTGGAGGGCTTCGCGGCCCGCATCGAGGATCCGGAGGTGCTTTGGGAACGGGAAGGGAAGCTCCGCCGGGCGATCCTCGATATTCCTCCTTCGCCGGTCCACCCCGATCTGCAATGGATCGAGGACCGTTTTTGGGTCTGGGTCCATTACATCACCTCGAAGATCGGACGGGGGGAGTTGTTCGAGGCCCTGGACGCCCTCGCCTTCCTGCGTTCAAGGGTCTTGGGGCCCCTCCTTTTTGAACAAAGGGGACTAGCTGCCACGGGGGTCCGACGCCTGGAGTCGTTGGTGCCGGAAGCCCTTCCTGAATTCCGGAACACTTTGGCGGGGCACGACCGCCGTTCCTGCCGGAAAGCCCTTTTGGCCACGGTCACGCTCTATCGTAAATGGCGGAAGGCTTTGGAGTACCCAGGACTCGAAAAGAGGGATGCGGCCGAAAAGGCCGCCGTGAAATACCTGGCCGGCTTGGGCGGGACGAGGGGGCGTTGAAGGGCGGGGTCCGGTTTTGAGACGGCTTCCTTAGATCGGAAATGGATGGCTCAAGGCTTTTTCCCCGGGATAGGTGCGATCCCGGCGGGAGTGGGACCGGAAAAGACCGAGGCCAGCGCCATGTAAACGGCCGCAGTGGAGATGCCAGCTTCGTTCACGATCCAAGGTTGGCTGCCTTGGTTGTAGTCCCGGTAGGCCTTGGCATAGGGGGCCTGGACGGGCCCCGGGTCATTCGGTGGTACGTCCTTTCCTCCCAACTGGAAATACTGGTAGGTGGGGCCGCAGGGCATGTAGCCGGGGGGTGGACCGTCAATGGATGTCTCGTTGTCGGTGGGGACGTAGGGGTAGAGGGGATCGGCCACCGAGGCGGGCTTGCCGATGAACTTGGAACGGCACTCGGGGTTGGAATAGGACCCGAACCAGACGAGGAAGACATGCCAGAGGCAATGTTTGGCGCCCATGGATTCCGTGTTGGTCAGGTAGACCATGTTGAGCGGGTTCAGGCCGTGGAAATAGTGCAGGAAGTCCTCGGCGTGGGAGAGACATTGGGCCGGGGTGTGGGACCCGGTCGTTCCCAGCCGGCCGGCCAGATAGAGCTCGAAGGCCGCGTCCGCCTTGTGCTGGTTGGAGCCCCAACTGTACATCCAATCCACCATCCCGGAGCGGTAGAGGTCGTCATGGGCGAAAAGGTCATCCGCGAAGCGGCCGAGGGCATGACCCATGGCCTGGGTGACCGAGACCGTGGCCCCGGGGGACTGCAGGTAGTTGAAATAGGCCCAGCCCACATAGCCGGGCGGCGGCTGGCCTTGAGCCGAATCCCAATCGGTGGAATGGTCGATGTAGTCCCGGGCCGCCCCCTGGGAAGGGTCCATCCGGAAAACTTCCGACGCGGCCCATAGCTTGAAGGACTTGTAGGGCATCCAGGAGTAGGCCTGAGGGTCCAGATCGGGCGACTTCAGCACCCAGGCGTTCCATGTCCTGAGGGCCGCCCGCTTCAGGGTACCGGCGTAGGCGGCGCTCCCGGGCAGGGAAGCGAAGACCCGCGCGGCGTGGGCGCAGGCGGCGACGAACACCGCCTCGCTCTCGTAGCAGGGGGGCATGTAGCCACGGGCGGTGGTATCGGCCGATGGAGGGGAGGCGAGGGTCCCCAGGTTGGCCACATGGACACCTTCCAGCACATGGCCGTCGGGCCGCTGCATTTTCAGGTACCAATCCAGTTCCCACTTGGCCTGGTTCAGGAGATCCGGCAGGTTGCCGCCCGATTCGGGGAGGTCCAATTGGTGGGGCGGGAAAAGTCCGGGATTAAGTTCGTAGGCGGTCAGCAGGTACCAAAGGGCATCCCCGTTGTCGCCCGTTTCCTCCACGCCACAGGCCTTGCCGGCGCCGATCTTTTTCTCGTAGTCGCCCGCGTCATGCCATCCGCCGGAAAGGTCCAGGGTGCCGTAATGCATATCGCCGTAGGGAGGGGCGCCGCTGCAGAAGGCGGTACAGGCCGCGTCGGTGAGGTGGCAGGGAATGGGATCGTTCCAGACGCCCCCCGAGGCCTTGGTCTTGGGCGTGCCGCAGCGTTGGTAGTAGAGGCACTTCAGGGAAGCGGTCATGGGCCCCTGATAGACGGAATCCGAAACACGGAAGTCATAGGAACTTTCCGCCAAGGAAGGGGAATGAAGGCGGTAGGTGCCGGGTCGGGTGAGGCCCGAGAAATCCACCCACCAGACATGGTCCCCGGACATCGGCGGGGTGGAGGCATCGGTCCCCTTGTCCGTGATGGTACCGGTGGAAAAGACCAGGGTGTTGGTACGGGCGTCACGCACTTCCACCTGCTTGCCCGGGTCGGCCGTGAAGCAGGCGATCTTGGTGTCACCGGGCCTGTACCCAAAATGGTCGGTCTTGATGTCGCCTTTAACGGGGGAGGTCCCGGCCCAGGATCCTCCGGAAGCTAACAACGCGAAAACGACGAAACCCCAAGGTGAATAACGGTCCAAGGATTTCCCTCCCGAGCCAAGGTATCTGCTCGATTCGACGCTAGCCTTCCCGAAAGTGTCGCCCCAACGGCTTATTTTCGACACTTTTCCCGGTGCCGACGTCCAATTCGGCGGGAAATTCCGGCCGGACGGGGGCGATATACTGGGAGATCCTGATGTCCATTTCCGGAGGGAGGGCGGTCATCGAAGAATCGGACCTGATCCGTCACATCCTCTCGGGGAATAGGGACCTCTACGCCGAACTGGTGGACCGTCATGGCACCTACCTCTACCAACTTTGCCTGGCCCTGCTACGGGATCCGCACCAGGCCGAGGAGGCCGCCCAAGAGGTGCTCATCAAGGCCTACCGGAGCCTTTCCAACTTCAAGGGTCATTCTTCCTTTCGAACCTGGGTGGTGCGGATCGGTCTGAACCACTGCAAGGATATCCTTCGCAAACGGAAGAACCGGAGGTTCCTCTCCCTGGAGACCCTGCTGGAGCAGGGGTGGCCCCTGTCCGATGAACGGTCCTCGGAAGAAGGGCCACGGGAATTGCCCCGGGTCACCGCGGCCATGCTGGAGGTCTTGACCGAGGGGGAGAAGGACGTTCTTCGCTTGGTCGAGGAGAAGTACGACATGAGTTACGAGGAGATGGGGCGGCGGTTGGGGTTGTCGCTGGATGGGGTGAAGGGGCGCCTGAAAAGGGCGCGGATCAAACTGCGGCGGTTCCTCAAAGGGCCCGCCGACGACGAAGGGGGGATGTGACATGACGCACTCGCAAATACTGGCCCAGGCGGATGCCTGGCGGCGGGGGAGGTTGTCCCCGGCCGAAAAGAAGGGGATGGAAAGCCACCTCAAGGGTTGCCCGGCCTGCCGGGAACTGCTCGCGAAATGGCCCGAGGCGAAGCCCCGGGAAGGCTTCACAGGGCGCGTCATGGCGCGCATCCCGGTCCGGGAGCCGGAGAAGGGCCTAGTCCCGGGTTGGGGCTTCGCCTCCTTGGCGACGGGCTTGGCGGCCGTTCTTTTGGTGCTCGCGGCCTTCTGGCACCCGGAGCGCAAGTGGTTGGAAGAGGACAAATACTTCAGCCGGTTCGACCATGTTCCCAGCGCGACAGTCATCTGGAAGGAGGGCTCTTATGAGTAAGCCGGTCTTTTTCACGATCTTAGGCGTTGTCTTGGGTTTGGCGGCCGGGGCCTGGGCCATGCGCTTCTATTTCGACCACACGCTGCGGGCCTGGAGCCCGGCGGATCGGTTCATCCTCCAACTGGCGGGGGACCTGAACCTCACCCCCGACCAACGGGAGAAGGCGGCCGACATCCTCGCCGACCAGAAGGATCGGATGGAGGCGCTGCGCAAGCAATGGCGCTACGAGGTGGAGACCCTGGACCGGCAGGGGGAGGACCGCCTGGCAGGCATCCTGACGCCCGCGCAGATGGACCTTTACGTGAAGGCGCACGACAAGATCCACGGGCGGATGGACCGGTTCCTTTGGACCAGTAACGCCGATCCGACGGCCCTGGCCATTGGTCCGGGCCGACGGTGAGAAGAAGCCGACACTTGAGGACGGGGGAACGTCCAATGCGGGTATTTCGGAAGGGAGCGGAGACCATGAAAAAGGGGATCGGGTGGGCCGTGGCGCTGGGCTGCTGGATGGCGGCGTCCTGCGCAATGGCCGTGACGCAGGATTGGAAACAGTTGGGGCCCGGGTTCGCCGGGACCTTCGCCGACAAGGACGGTTCCACCATCGCCCTGGGGAGCGCCGAAGGGCCTCGCCCGGGCGAGAAGGCCTTGGTGGTGAAGGCCCATATCGTGGGTTGGGCGGGGGCCTGGGCCACCTTCAACGGCGACCTTTCCAAGGAAGGGGCCCTGCGGTTCCAGGCCAAGTCGCCGGAACCCGAATTGGTCGAGGTCGGATTGATGGATGCCAGGAACATCCAGTACACAGCGGTTTTCCGGATCACCAGCGGGGGGTGGCGGGTATTCACGATCCCCTTGTCCCTCTTCGAGAAAGCCGCCTTCCAAATGCCGGAGGCGCCCAAGGACAAACCCATCGACTGGACCAGGATCGTGAGCCTGCAGTGGCTTCCCCAGACCCACGGGGACCTGGACCTGCAGGTCGGGCCCGTTTCTTTCGTTGTGGGGAAGCAGAGACCCCAAACGGGCGGCCGGGAGGAGAAGGATCGCGTGACAGTGCAGGACTTCCTCTTCCTCGACAAGACCGCCTATGGTCCCTTCGTGGACGGCAAGACGGGAACTTCGATCGACCTGAGCCTTGAAAAGGACGCGGAAGGTGGGCGCCTGGCGCTGTTCCACTGCGACCTCAAACGCGGCGGCTGGTGCGGCTTCTGGATGCGCGCTGGCGATGCCTGGGGTGGCCAGGACTGGACCGGCGCCAAGTCCATGACATTGGAGGTGTTCAGCTCCGAACCCGTCCGTTTCCAGATGGGCTTCAATGATGGGAACCAGAACGCTTTCGTCGCTGAGACCCGGGAAACCCGGGGTAAGGGCTGGGAGAGACTGGCGGTGCCGTTCGGTGAATTCCACCTGAACCCTTATTACCAGCCCCCGGAGGCCAAGAAGGGATCGGTCCAGGACCTAGTCCATGTGGAAACCCTCAATATCGCCCCCTTGACCGAAGGAAAACATGAGTTCAAGGTGCGCCGGATCACGGTCGAAAAATAAGACAACCGATCCAATTTTTCTGGAACGGGGATGAACCGGATGAATGGGATGGGCGGCGCAAGGACCGAAGATTTTGTCCGGGTTCATCAAGGTCCATCCCTGCTCACATTCATTCATTGGCCGACACTTTTTCAGGACCTCGCGTCTAATCCAGGCTTCAGAAGTTCCATTTCGAGCGAGCGAGGAAGAGCATGAAAAAGTGGATGAATGCCATGGTGTTGGGCCTGTCCCTGGCGGTGGGCGTGGCCAAGGCGAACGCACCGGTTGTGATCCAGGATTTTTCCAGCGTGGACCCCAAAACCTCGAAGGACATCGGGACCTACCAGGATGACAAGGGTTCCAAGATCGCCCTGGAGAAAGCCGGGAAGGGCGACAAGACCACCCTCGCCCTGAAATACACCCTGGTGCAGGGCGGCTGGTGCGGGCTCTGGTGTCGGGCGGGAGGCGTGGACTGGGCGGGCGTGGACCTGACGGCTTCGAAGACCGTTGAGTTCTCGGTGAACAGCAAGGGGCCCGTGGTACTGGGCATGTCCCTGACCGATAAGAACAAGAACCAATACGTGGCCGAGGTTTCGGTCAAGGGCGGGGCCTGGGAGAAGGTCTCCGTCCCGCTGGATTCCTTCAAGTTGGACCCCTATTACACGCCCCCCGAGGCCATCAAGGGCGCGGCCAAGGACTTCAGCAAGGTCAGCACCTTCGGCCTGACGCCCAAGACCGTCGGGACCGCGATCGTGAACGTCAAGGACATCGTGGCCCAATAGGACCCCAGGGAAAGACGGATGTCCAGGCTCTGGAGCTGGGCATCCGTTCTTTTATGTACCGGGCAATCTGATCAAAAGTGATAAGTCCTTTTAGATGAGCCGCTCCGGCTCAAGTTGAAAGGGAAGAGGATCGTTCTTAGTTTGGGGCATCCCGAAAGGAACACCATGCTCCAGATCCTAGCCTTATGCGGAAGCCTGCGCCAAAAATCCACCAACAAGACCCTGCTACAAGCCGCCGCCCGGTTAGCGCCCCGGGGGATGACCATCAGCCTTTATGAAGATCTCGGTCAACTGCCGCATTTCAATCCCGACATCGAGTCCAACGAACCCATGGAAGTGACCCGGTTCCGCGAAGCGATCCGGTCGTTCGATGGGCTCCTGATCTGCAGTCCGGAGTATGCCCATGGCATTCCGGGAAGTCTCAAGAACGCCTTGGATTGGCTGGTGGGCGGCAGCGAGATCGTGGGGAAGCCGGTGGCGCTTTTGACCGCTTCGACCAGGTCTTCCTATGCCCAGGAATCCCTTCGGGAAGTCCTTCGGACCATGTCGGCACGCTTGATCGAGGAGGCGGGCCTGGATGTCCATTTATTGGGCAAAAATTCAACCGTGGATGAGCTGGCCGCCGATCCTGAATTGGCGCAGAAGATCACCGAGGCCTTGCGGGTCTTTGCCCTTTCGTTCGGGGATCGCTTTTGAATTAAGAAGGTGCCCCGTTCTTCGGAACGGGTTTATCATGCATCGGTCACTCCACCATGTCCCAAGGGGTGTTTCGATGCCATCTTCCCTTAGAATGATCCTCGCGATAGCCGCCCTTTGGGCTGGGTTTTTGGCCCCAGGCTGGGGCGAGACCTGGTTGAACAACCCGCCCAGCGGGGATTTCGATTCGGGCTCCAACTGGGACCTGTCGACCGTTCCCAGCGGGACCAGCGCTTCCGCCACCTTCGGGACTTCGCTCAACGCCAGTGTCACCATGAGTGCGCCTACCACCGTGGGGGATGTCCAGTTCAACGGTTCCACGTCCTACACGATCTACAACAACGGGCAGACCTTTGTTTTGGCCGGACTTGGGGCCAACAACACTTCCGGACAAGCCCAGACCCTTATCGCCACCGGCGGGCTTTTCCTCTTTGAGAACGGCGCCCAAGCGGTCAGCGTCCTTTTGCTCAATTCGGCAGGCGCCACCCTGCGTTTCCAGGATACTTCTTCGGCGGGGATCGGGACGATCGCCGACTACGGCCGGTTGATCTTCACCGGGAGTTCCACGGCGGGGAGCGTCACCATCCTGGCCCAAAGCGGCGGCTCGGTCAGTTTCTCGGGCGGGGCCGATGGGGGACTGGCCCAACTCGATCTGGCAACGGGCGCCGACCTGGACATCAGCCAAAGCACGGTGGGGGTGACCTTGGGGTCCCTGGCCGGCGGCGGGAATGTCAATTTGGGGACCAAGAACCTCACGACCGGGGGGAACAACCTTTCGACCTCCTATAGCGGGGTGATCTCGGGCGCCGGCTCGTTGATCAAGAACGGACCCGGGCTGATGATCCTTTCCGGGGACAATCTTTATAGCGGAGGGACCACCATTTTTGGGGGGACCGTTGTGGTGGACGGCGGGAGCCTGGGTTCGGGCCCGGTCAGCAACCAGGCGACCCTGACCTACGCCCTGGACTCGATGGCGGTCAGCTATGTGGTCAACAGCGGGACCCTTTCCTTCCAGGATGATGCCACGGCGGGTACGGCGGTGATCAGCAATAGTAGTATCCTGGCTTTCAACAACTCGGCTTCGGCGGTGTCGGCGGTCCTCTACAACTCCGGGACCCTGAACTTCAACGGGGATTCGACCGCGGCCAACGCGGGGGTGAGCAACAGCGGGTTGTTGAACTTCAATGATGGGGCCAGCGCCGCCAACGCGGCCATCAGCAATACGGGCGCCGTTTATTTCCAGGGTGCCTCGGCCACGACCCTGGCCAGCGCCGGGAACGCCCATATCGATGACATGAACATCGTCCAGTTCGGGGATTTCTCCACGGCGGGGGACAGCCGGATCACGGTGGAGAATTCTTCGACCCTTAATTTTGCCGGGAACGCCGTGGCGGGAACGGCCCAGTTCACGCTCAATAGCGGCGGGGTCCTCGATATTTCGGGCGAGACATCCTCGGCTTTGACCGTGACCTATTTGAACTCCCTGGCAGGAAGTGCCGTGCAATTGGGCGGGAATAGGCTGGTCTTCGGCGGGAATCTTTCTTCCTCCATCGCTGGAGTGGTCACCGGGGCCGGGGGTTCACTGGTCAAGTCGGGCACGGGAACCTTGACCCTTTCTGGGACGAACAATTTCACCGGTAGTACCCAATTGACCGGTGGACAATTGCTCTTGGCTTCCTCGGGCGCTCTGGGAGGCTGTTCAGTGTCCTTCACCGGAGGAACCATGGCCACGAGCGGGGGACCCATCACCGTGAACGTCGGGGGTTCCTACCAACAGACCGGCGGGACCCTGCAACTGGGCCTCGCGGGGACCTCGGCGGGCCAATGGGATAGGTTCAATGTCACCGGAGACGCCCAAATGGGCGGGTCCGTTTCGATCTTGTCCGTTGCCGCCTTCACCCCGGTTTTGGGGGATTCCTTCCGCATTTTCGAGACCGCCGGTCTCGTTTCGGGGAGCTTTTCCGATTCCATCAGTTCCATCGCGGGTTTCCGGTTCTTGCCGGTCTATGGCACCCATGAGGTGGACCTGGTGGCCATCCGGCCCTCCTTCCTGGCCCTCGCCCTGACCTTGAACCAAAAGGCGGTGGCGGCGGCCCTGGATGCCTCGGTCTTCGAGTCCGGCCAACAGGACCTGATGGCGGACCTGGGGACCATGAATGCCGGGAACGTGCCGGCGGCCTATGACCGGGTGTCGCCCGCCGGTCTTACGCCCATTTTCCGCATGGGATACGATCTGGCCCAGGCACGTGGCCGGATGGCCTTCGACCGGATCGCTTCCCTTTGGGAGAAGTTGGACGCCAGCCCCAGGGTCCAGGCGGCCTGGAACGGCAGGATGTTTGCCGCGGCCATGGACGGGAGCGGGGAACAGGCCATGACCGGGACCGCCCCGAGGGCGACCGGGGTCTTCGCCCAGGGTTTGGGGAACTTCGGGACCGTCACCGGCGACGGGAACGGCCCGGGGTACCAATTCTCGACCGGCGGCGTGGCCGTCGGGTTGGACGACCGGATGGACCGGGACCTGGTCGGAGGTTTGCTGGTCGGCTACAGCCAATCGGGCACCTCCCAGGCCCTGGATTCGGTGAAAGCCTCCGGGGGCCAGGTGGGGGTCTATGGCGGCTGGCGCTCGGGGGACCTGAGGATCGCCGGGCTCCTGGATGGCGGCATCAATAATTATGACACGGTCCGTGCCGGTGAAGGTGGGATGGCGACGGGTACGGCCCGAGGGATGCAGTTCGGCTTGAAACTGGGCGGGAACCTGGATTGGGACCTGGATGGTTCGAAGTGGGGGCCCCTGGCGGCGGGAAGCTTCACCCATGTGCAGGTCGATGGCTTCACCGAGACCGGGTCCTTCGGACCCTTGAATCTACCGGCCCAGGGACAGGACGAACTGGCGAGCGAGTTGGGATTGCAAGCCAAAAGGAATTTCCCGATGGGTGGCGGTTGGTTCCTGGAACCCGCCCTCATGGCCACTTGGCAACACGTTTATCAGGGGAACCTGGACCAAGTCACGGCGTCCTTGGCAGGTTCCTCCAACCGGTTCGTGGTGGACGGGCCCGCTTTGGGCAGGGACGGGTTCCTGGTCTCGGCGGGTTTGCGGATGGGCTTGGGGAAGGGTTTGGCGGTCCAGTTGGGATACCAGGGGGTGTTGGGCGTGACGAACTTCGATTCGCAAGATCTCTCGGGTGGGATCAGTTTGAACCTTTAGGACATCCGCCGATCCAGAACAAAAAAAGCCCCTTCCTGGCGAGGGAAGGGGCTTTTTGATTGGCCGCGTCAGGATTACTGGTTCAGGAAGTCCAACGCCGCGTTCATGACACAGAAATTATCCTTCTGAAACTCGATGTTGGTCTCACAGAATTCGCCTTCAATCTTCTTCGCGCCCGCCAGGGCCTTGAGCTGGCCCATGGTCAGCGTGGTGGTCCAGGTCTGATCCAAATAGGTCAAGCCCGTGAATCCGTCGAACGAACTCTTCACGTCATATTTCAGGGTCCCCAGGTCCATCTTCACATCGTCGACCAGGAGGATCAGGTTCGAGCATTCCTGGTAATTGTTGCTGCCGGTATGCTGGGCCTTGTAATTGTCTTTGTCTTTGGTGACGTCCAGGCGGAAAAGGACGAGGGAAATGGTGGCTTTGGACTTTGGGTCATATTTCTGGCCGGGGAAGGTGATCTTAATCCAGGGGGCCACTTCGTCCCCGCCCTTCACCTTGAAATTGTGGGCGGAACGCAAGCTCTTGGGCTGGAAGGTTGTCTGGTCCTTGAACTTGTCATACTTGGTTTCGAACCAGCCGTTGCAATATTTCCAAGGATTTGGGGTGGGGGTCGCCTTGGGGGCATCCGGTGCGGAAGCCGGGCTCGAATTTGATTCGGCAAAAGCAAATGCTTTTATTCCAAATAAGACCAAGAACAACGACAAGATCCTTAACGACTTCATAATATAACCTCCGAAGATCGATTTTTGTTCGCTGTGAAAAACGCAGCCTGGAAATTATATTCAACGGGGTCTTTCGGGGCCCGTTAAATTTTGGTTTGGATCGCGGGTGTGTATCAAGAAGGAGACAAGCCTGTTGATTTATTGGCCCATGGCCTTTTTCCACTCGGGGGTTGGATCGATGAGGCGGCGGGCGCGAAGATCGAAAAGGCCGAAGACCAATTCCAATTCGGTGGCCACGGTGCCGTCCTCCTTGCGCATTTCCTGTCGGAAACGGCTGATCTTGCCTTTGGTCTCCACCAGTTCCATGGTGATGGTGATCTTTTCCCGCAGGGTGATCTCCTTGCGGAATTTCATGGTCAATTCGAGCACCACCGGACCCTTCTGGAATTCCTGGACCTCCCTCAATCCATAGCCGTTGCGGGTGATGTAGTCCCAACGGGCTTCCTCGAACAGAACCAGGTAGGCGGCGTTGTTCATGTGGCCGAAGGTGTCCAGGTGGGATTCCCGGATGAGGACCTCGTAGGTATAAGGAAGGTTCGACATGGGCCGCCTAAGGGACCTTCGAATTAAAGGGTTTTGCCGTAGATCCGATACTTCTTGATGACCTTGCCGCCCATGGCGGTGATCCCGTTATTGATGCCTTCGTTGTCCTCGAGGGTCCAGGAAAGCTCGCCACCCTTGATCTTGCGCTTGATGCCGGTCTTGAGCGCTTCCAAATACAGGATGACCTCCAGCCCCTTCTTTCGGTAATCGGGATGGACGCCCATGGCCATCTCCCGGGTGTCATCGAACTTGGTGAGGAGGAATTTGATGAGGGCGAAGGGGTCGGACCATTTGAAAAGCTCCCCGTCCATCTTGATGAGGGCCTGGTTGACGTCCTTCACCACCAGGTTGAACCCGATGGCCTTGCCGTCGACCTCGGCGATGTGGATGAAGTCGGGCCAGATGATGTCCTTCAGTTTCTTGGCCTGGTATTGGAACTCGGCCTCGGTCATGGGCACGAAGCCCCAGTTCTTCTCCCAAATGAGGTTATAAAGCTCCCGGACGATGTTGGTATCCCGCTCGAAATGCTTCATGTCCAAAGGGCGCACGGTGATCCGCTCGCGCTTCATGGTGCGCTCGGCGATCTTGACCATGCGTTCGGGAAGGGGGCCCTGGGCGGGGAGGTACCAGGCATAAAGGTCCTTGGCCTTGGCATAGCCGCACTTCTCGGCCAGTTCCAGGTAATAGGGCGGGTTGTAGGTCATGGCGATCCGGGGGGGCGTGTCGTAGCCTTCGAGCAGGAAACCGAAGTAGTCATCGTTGGAAGTGAAGCTGGAAGGGCCCCGCACACCGGTCATGCCCTGTTCCTTCATGAACTTCTCGGCTTCTTGGAAGAGCGCTTGGGCCACGGCCGGGTCGTTCACGCACTCGAACCAACCGAAGAAACCGATCTTCTCGTTCCAGAACTTGATGAAGTTGTCGTCTACGCTGGCGGAAATCCGTCCGACGATCCCGTTCTGGTCGTTGTAAGCGGCGAAAAGTCGGGTGCGGCTGTGCTGGTGATAGGGATTCTTGGCCGGGTTCAGGAGGCTACGTTGGTCGTCGAGGAAAGGGGGCACCCAGTTGGGGTCCCGCTGGCCGTCCTTGATGTAGATCTTCCAAGGCAGGTGGAGGAACTCCTCGATGCCTTTTTTGTCATCCAGTGCGATGGTCTTGACCTGAATGGCCATGACGCCTCCTTCAAGAGGGGAATGAAAGGCCTGGTGATTGGACGTTTTGGATCAGGGAATGACGCCGTGTTTTTTTCCGACCTTGCGGAAGGCGTCCAGGACCTGGTCCAATTGCTGGTCCGTATGGGTGGCCGTGTAGCTGGTGCGGATCAGGGTTAGCTCGGGCGGCACGGCGGGGGAGACCACGGGGGTTGCGAAAACGCCCATTTCTCCCAGTTCCTTGGTCATGGTGAAGGTCTTCAGGTTGTCACCCACCATCAGGGGGATGATGGCCGAGTTGGTGTTGAGGGTGTTCCAGCCCATGGCCTTGAACTCGGCACGCATGCGCTTGATGATCGCCCAAAGCCGTTCCCGGCGCTCGGGCTCCCGCTGGATGATCTCCAGGCTTTTGAGGGCTGCGGCGGTATCGGCGGGGGAAAGGCTGGCGGTGAAGATAAGGGGCCGGCTGTTGTGACGCAGATAGTCGATGACCTTATGGGTGGAGGCAATGAAGCCGCCGATGGAGACCAGGGACTTGGAGAAGGTACCCATGACCATGTCCACGTCCTTTTGGACGCCGAAGTGGGGGCCGGTCCCGTCGCCTTTGGGGCCGAGGACCCCCAGGGAGTGGGCCTCGTCCACCATGAGTCGGGCACCGTACTTGTTCTTCAGCTCCACGATCTTGGGCAACTCGGCGATGTCCCCGCCCATGGAGAAAACCCCGTCCGTGACGATGAGCTTGGGTTGTTCCTTGTGGTTGGCCAGGACCCGCTCCAGGTCTTCCATGTTGCTATGTTCGTATTTGATCGTCTTGGCATAGGAGAGCTTTTGCCCGTCCACGATGGAAGCGTGGTTCTCACGGTCGGAGATGATGTAGTCACCCCGGGTGACGATAGTGGAAAGGGCCCCCAAATTGGCCAGGAAGCCGGTGGAATAGACCAGGGCCGATTCCATACCGACATATTGGGCCAGTTTTTCCTCCAACTCGATGCGGATGTCCAGGGTGCCGTTGAGGAAAGGGGAACCGGTGCAGGCCGAACCGTACTTGCGGATGGCCTGGACCATGGCCTCCAACACCTCGGGGTGGGTGACCAGTCCCAGGTAGTTGTTGGAGCCGACCATGATCATCTTCTTGCCGCCGATGGTCACCTCCGTGCCTAGGGCCGAGGTGTTGGGGCGAAAATAGGGGTAGATCCCGAGCTTGCGGACATCGTCCGCGGCGGTCCAGTTGTTGGCCTTGTCGAAGACGTCGGCCATGGTGGTGTGTTCACTTGGGTTCACTAGGGCTCCTTGGCAAAAAAGAAGAGGCATTATAGGATGACGCCTCCATGTTATTCAAATCGATTAGGTCCCCGAAAACCCCATGAATGAAACCCCCGTGGCCCTGGTGACGGGCGCTAGCGGTTTTGTCGGGAGCCATTTAGCCGAAGCCCTCGCCGGGCAAAAACAAAAGGTTCGGCTTTTGGTCCGCAGGACCAGCAAGATCCCCTTTACCCCCACTTCCGAGATGGAACTTTCCTATGGGGATGTGACCGATGCGGCCTCGGTCGGGGCGGCCATGAAGGGGGTTGAGGTCGTTTACCATTTGGCCGGACTCCTAAGGGGCGCCGACTATTCCGCCTATGATCGGGTGAATGCCGAGGGGACGCGGAACGTCTGTGAGGCGGCGGCCCAGGCGGGGACCGTCCGGCGTTTGGTCTATGTGAGTTCCTTGTCGGCGGCCGGCCCCTCCCCCTTGGGTGGGGAGATCGACGAGACGGCCCCTTGCCAGCCGGTCAGCTTCTACGGAATGACCAAGCGAAAGGGCGAGGAGATCGCCCTGGGGTTCCAGGACCGGTTCGAGGTGGTCATCCTGAGACCTGCGGCGGTCTATGGCCCCCGGGAAACGGATATCTTCGAATACTTCAAAATGGTCCGAAGCGGTCTGGTGGTCAATGGTGGGGACGGCAATCAACGTGTGAGCTTCATCTATGTGGCCGACCTGGTGGAAGCGACCCTTTTGGCGGGGCGGGACCCCCGGGCCAAGGGTCAAATTTACTTCGTTTGCGACGGCCAAAGCCGCAGTTGGAACGAATTCTCGGCATTGGTGGGCCAGGGGCTCAAAAAATCCTTTAAGACGTTCAATGTTCCCCTGGGACTGGTTAAAATGCTGGCTCGGTTGGGCGATCTTTGGGCCCGGTGGACCGGAAGGTCCTTCCTGCCCCCCATTGTTTCCATGGACAAGTTGAAGGAAGGGGAGGCCCCGGGTTGGGTCTGCTCGAACCGGAAGCTCCGGGTGGAACTAGGCTTCAAGCCTGGGACCGGGATGGAAGAGGGGATCGCCAGGACGATCGAGTTTTACCACACCGTGGGGTGGCTGAAACCATAACGGGTGACAAGAAAAGTTCGAATGACGGGGGGAAAAATGAAATTTTCCAGGATAAGTGCAGCCATTCTTTTGGGACTGGTGTTCCTGGCGGGGACGAATTTTTCCCACGCTCAAAGCCAGTGGATGGATTCGATCCTTCCTCCGGACCATCTCCTGGAGAACCTTCCTTGGTTGGATGACGAAGGAAAGATCCAGAGCAAGGGTCTGTTCGATTTCGAGAACGTTCGTGGGCTCAAGAACAAGGAAGGGGATGAGATCAAGGACCTGATCCTGATCTACCGGCCCAATGCCCCGGCGGACGAACTGGACAAACCCCACAACCAGACCCTGAACGTCTGTTTCTACAACCCCGAGACCAAGAAATACGAAAAGAACTTCCAGGACGAGGGCGGGACCATCCAATGGATCCGGGTCCTCAAGACCCCGCAGAGGGCGGCTCCCTATTTGATCTTCCAGCGGGATGACCTCAAGGGGGGGCAGGTCCTCAAGGGGTTTTCTTATATCAATGGCGCCATGAAGCAGGTCCTGGACCTCGCGGCGCCCCAGATCTTCACGAAATTCGAAGGGCTTGAGATCTGGTGTTCTTCCAAGGGCTATGCCAAGGACCGGACGGATGCGGAATTGATCCTGGCCTGGGAACCGACCAAGGAGAAATTCCTGACCACCAAGAGCGGGGTCGCCGGATGGACGGGCACCTCGATCCTCGTCGCCGAGGCCCCGGCGACCCCGACCCCCGGAAACAAAGGGACGGAAGTGGTTTCCAAGCCTGCGGCGAAGACCTCGAAACCCTCGGCCGATGGTTGGTGGGACGATCCTTTGGATCCCCAGGCGGCCATGCTGAAGCTGAAGAACGAATTGATCCCCGCGTTGATCAAGGGGAACCAGATCGCGGTGCTGGGGCAAAAGGCCAAGATCTTCTTCGCGGCACTCGAAAAGCAGGGAACGCCCGCCAAGGACATCAGCGGCATGCGGTCCAGCTATTACGCGTCGGTGGCTTCGGTCCTGGCGGACATGGGCAAGAAGAAGGATGCAGCCTACTACCTGAAGATCGCCCTGGGCTTCCAAAAGGACAACCCGGATGCGATGGCGGTGCAGGCGAAGTTAAAGTAGGCAAACAACCCGAGCGGGTTCACTGGCCGCGTACCAACCCCTAAAACAAAAAAGCCCTAAAACCGGTCCGGTTTTAGGGCTTTTTTTTGAAGGAAGTGGTGCCCGAGGAGGGACTCGAACCCTCAAGGGTTTCCCCATACGCACCTCAAGCGTACGTGTCTGCCAATTTCACCACTCGGGCCTTACGGTGTGCCGTGGACATTTCCCACGGCCGAAAAGGAAGCGTATTATAACTGGGGCCCTTTGATTGTCAAATAAACGCCCATCTCCAGGAAAACCTTGATCCGAACCCTGCTATCCATTCTTCTCCTGCTCTTGTTCATCCTTGGACTTGGGAAAGGGGCCTGGATCCCACCTCTTCGACTGATCGAGGATACACCGTGGAGCATGGCCCTTTGGCCAACCGCCCTTGGGACCAAGCTGATGTCCATTGCATTGTTCGCTTTGGCGGCCCTGGGTCTACTGGGTTGGGCCGGTCTTTTCCGACGGGTCTGGTCACCCCCACGCCGGAACTGGAATCCCTTTCACCTCTACGTCGCCTTGGCGATTGCTTTTTTTTCCTTGTGGTCTTGGGCTTTGGCGGCGAATGAGGTGCTTTACGGTTTTCTCGAGGCGCTCATCTTGGTCCCGGCCATTCCCTGGGGGTGGCTGGAAGCGAGGAAATGGGGCCCATGGGTTGGGAAGTGGTCCCGCTTTGAAAAGATCGGTCTTGGGGCTCTCTGGATCATCTGGGGGAGCGAATTCCTTTCCCCGCCCTTGATCTGGGACGCGGTCCTGGATCATTTTCGTTACGCCCGTGAAACGGTCCGGCTACATCAGGTCCTCTTCCACTGGACGAACCACACGGGAGATATGCCCAAGGCGGCCGAAATGGTCCTGGCCGGGTTCTGGGCCATCGGTGGGGAAGGCCTTTCCAAGATGGCCCTAATCCTGCCTCTTCTGATGACCTTGGGCATTTTTTCCCTTTGGCTAAGGCAGGAGAAGAAGGGTTTCAGAGCTTCCTTTTGGCTGCTGTTGTCCTGCCCTTTTCTTTTGGCCTTGTTCGCTTGGGGGTATGTGGAAGGTTTTCTGGCCTGTTATGAACTTTTGACCCTTTTCATTCTCTGGAGGGGCCTTCGGTCGGCCTGGCGGCCGGATCTGTGCCTCCTCATGGGATTCATGCTGGGTTTCTGTTTTTCCATCAAGCTGACAGCGGTCTTGGCCGTGGCCGGACTTTTGGCCCCTTGGATCGTCGGAAAAGGATGGAAGGGTTTTTCCGCCCGATTGGGACTTTGGTTCATCGCAGGTTTCCTTCTTCCGGTCATTCCTTGGTATTTGAAGAATTTCCTGGCTTTCGGAAATCCCTTTTATCCCCTGGCGACCCATTGGTTCGGGTCCGGCGGCGGGTATAACAGCGAGATGGAAAGTGCGCTCCTGTCGGATACGGGAATGCCCCAACATTGGGGATGGACCATGGTCCCCAAGACATTTTGGGACTGTTTTTTCACGATGAAGAACGGCATCAATGCCGCTTGGACGCCGCTTTTTTGGCTCGGATTTCCATGGATTTGGCAGGCGCTCCGGTCGCGGCTTGGCGCCTTCTTAGCGGTCTTCTCGGCCGCGTTCCTGGCTGTTTGGTCCTGCGTGGACCAAAGTTTGAGGCATACGTCGGGAGCGGGGTTAGCGCTCCTGCTCTTGATCGGGCTGGTCTGGGAAGGGGTTCACTCCCAAAAAGGAAATGTTGGAAAGGCGATCTTCGCCTTGGGGGTCGTCCTCTCCCTATGGCTGACCATGAGCGCCCAGTTCAATGGGACCGCGCCTTATGCCAGCGCCTTGGGGTTAGAGGACCCATTGTTGAGATTGAAGAGGCATTACAGCTTCAGCACGGGTGTTTATGACGCCTATCGGGGGATCGAGCGCCATTCGGGCCCCCGGGACAGGATCTTGGCTTTTGCCGTTTTCCAGACCTATCCCTTCGATCGGATCGCTTATGTCGATTTCAAATGGAAGAGGCCAATCTTCCTGCAGTGGGCCAAGGAAAGCGGGACAGCGGAATCCCTGGCCAAGCGCTTGAAGGAAGAGGGAGTCGATTATTTCCTTTACCAGCCGGAGGAAGCGGCGGCCATGGCGCATGTCGAAAGGGATTTCGACCTGCAAGGCATGTCGGGAAAAGAGTATCTCCATTTTTGGCGGGATTTCATGGAACCGGTGGGGGTTTATCCCGATTGTTATGTCTTCAGGCCCTCGACCGGCAAGGGCTGGCCCAAGGAAATCCCGGTCCCTGGAGAAGTCGAGGGCATCCTGCCGGGATCCCCTTAACCGATCAGGCCCGGTTATATAAAAGAGGGCTGGGTTTGAGGGTCATTTCTTTGCCCAGCCTTAGGTTACTGATCCGTCCCCGGGAGCGGAGATCCGAGAGCTTGGACGTGATCTGCTCCTTGAAGGCGGCCGGAGGAACAGGATTCACGAAGATCTGAGTGTCTGCTTCAAAACCGGCCGAGGTGACCGTTCTCCAATGGATGAGAATATGCCATGGAAAACGGGTCGGGGATCCCCAAGGAGCGTAGAACCAAGCTTCGTTACAGGGGACCTGGGGCCCGGCCGCGGCATGGCAGGCATGGACGAGGTCCGAAATGCCCCTTATCTCTTCCGATGAGTGGTCCCAGGGATGAGCGGCCCGGGATTTGGAATAGACGGCTAATGTCGGGTAAGGATGTCCGATCTCGGATAGGACCACCCCGTGATCGTTCTCGGCGACGATCAGGTCCTTTTCGGCGGAGAAGTCCACCAGCGCCTCATTGAAGATATTGGGATATCCCTTGGCCTTCTGTAAACGGGCCTCCACGCCGGGGCCCCATTGGTCCATCCCTATCACTTGCTTATGAAGATGGTCGAAAGAGGCCCCGGCGGCCTTCAGCCAGTTCTGGAAGATGGCCACATAACGGATCTTGCCGTTGTTCGAACGTATATCCAAGGCGGCTTCTAAAGCGAAGTTCAAGTAAGCCGCATGCTCCTCCGGGGTCATCTCTCCCGAATAGAAAAGCTGGTCATCCCGGTCCGCGCCAGGACGGAAATGGCGGCCGGCCGCAAGGACTTCGTGGGTACCACCGAAGAACCAGTCGTAGAAGCCTTCCGGAGGGGCCAGAAGAAGCGCATCGATCTCTCCGGATGGTTTCCCGGCCAAGGCCAATTTTGTTCGCATCAGCTCTTGGACATGGGAAAGGCCTTTCGGGTTTTCCAGATAGTTCTTTTTCCAGCGGGCTTGGGTCGGGGACAGGGTGACTTGATGGTTCTGTACCCAGTAGTCATAAGTGACGATCTCGAAAAGATTGGCCAATCGGCGGAAAGAAGCCTTTGAGAACTTGACGGAGTCGGGGTCCAGCCTTTCCAGGAGTTCGAAACGACCTTGGGCCGTGCGGACGAGCCGGGCCCGTTCAGGTGGGGTACGAAGGTAATTGGTTTCGCAAAAATCACAATGATCCTCCCGCTCTTGGCGGGGAAGGACCTTGGGCGGGATGGTCTGTCGGTTCACGAATGGGCGAAGGGCACGGCTCGGAACGGCCCAAACCTCCGTTCCGGTGATCGGATGGACATGCCTCAGGGTGCCGTCGGGAAGGGAAGTATAGGAACCGAGAGTGGGGGCCATGGATGCCTGGTTCAAGGTTGAAGTTGAAGGACCGTCAGGTAGAATTGTATCGGAACCCTTAAAAAATCCGCAAATGGGTTTTGGGCATGCTATTGATGGATGCTCGAGGCCTTCGGCGAACCCGGGAGACAAATTTGAAATTCCTTTGTTTGTCGGACTACCGGGGTGCGGGCCAATGGCTTCCTTTGATCCCCGCCATGGTCCAGGCGGAGGACCCCGATTTGATCTTCTATTGCGGGGGTTCCATGCGGGGCGAAGAGCGGCTCATGGAATACGAGACCGCCCGTAAATTCCATAGCAAGCCGGATGCGGACAATCCGCGTATCCAGGACGAGATCCAGCGGGATACGGAATTCCTGCAACAGTTCCTTCTGGCCTTGGCGGATACCCAAAAGACCGTTTACGCCATCCCGGGGAACAGCGACGCTCCCGAATCGGTTTATTTCAAGAACATTTACAATTATGCCCACATCTATCCAAATTTGAGGCCGGCCCATGAAATGATGCATCGAGAGGACCAGTTCATGGTATCGGGCTTTGGCGGCGACATTACCTACAATGACGACAACCGGGCCCTGGTCCTCCAATACTCGAGGACTTGGGTCGAATTCGCCCTGCGTCGGTTGGAGTATTTCCCCGGCGAAAAGATCATGATGTTCCATTCCCCGCCTGTTTGCCGTCTGGACCTTTCGGATGGTGAACATTGTGGTGTCCTGTTGCTGAATGAGTTGATCGAGAAGATAGGACCCAAGCTCGTTCTTTGTGGACGGGCCAAATCCGGGCAAGGGGTGATCCAAATGGGGCCCGCCCGGGTGGTCAACCCCGGGTTCTTTTCGGAAGGCCACTATGCGATGATCGATTACCCCTCGTTCGAGGTCCAATTCAAGAATCTTTCGGCCCTTTGACCGGCCTATTTCCCGCTCGGGTCGTTTTCCCATGAATGAGCTGATCAAGATAGAGGGTCTTCACCTTGACCTCCTGGGTCCGCCCGGTGGGACAAGAGGCAGGATCCTGCGCGGGATCGACCTTTCCATGATGGAAGGGGAAAAATTGGCCCTGGTGGGGGAATCGGGATGCGGCAAGAGCATGATCGCCCTTTCGATCCTGAACCTCATTCCCCGTCCTCCCATGGTCCAGTCCGGGGGTAGGATCTTGTTTAAGGGCGAAGGACTGGATGGGTTCAATGAAGACCAATGGAGGGACCTGCGCGGCAAAAGGATCGGGATCGTTTTTCAGGAACCCCTGAGTTCCTTGAATCCGGTCCTGACCGTTGGGGATCAATTGGTGGAAGGTCTGATCGCCCATCATCAAGCGGGTCCGGAGGAAGCCCGGACGAAGGCTTTGGGACTCTTGAGGGAAGTGGGTCTTCCGGACCCTGACCGGATCTTCGGTCATTATCCTCACCAGTTATCCGGTGGGATGTGCCAAAGGGTCATGATCGCCATGGCTGTTTCCTGCAAGCCCGAGCTTCTTATCGCCGACGAGCCCACGACCGCCTTGGATGTGACCGTCCAAGCTCAGATCCTGGATCTCCTGGCTCAAATGACGAGGGTCCATCGGATGGCCGTCCTGCTGATCACCCATGACCTCCGGATCGCTAGGGATTTCAGTGATCGTGTGGCCATCCTTTATTGCGGGAAAGTGGTCGAGATGGGTCCGGCGAAGGTCCTTTTTGAACGTCCGGCCCATCCCTATACCCAGGGATTGCTGGACGCCATTCCGAAGGTCGATAAGACGGGCGAGGAGTTGGGATGGATCCCCGGGACCTTGCCGTCCCCGTATGATTCCTTGACAGGTTGCGCTTTCGCGGAGCGGTGCCCCAGAGCGGACGAACGTTGTCGGAAAACCGAACCCGGATGGATCGAGGTCGAGAAAGGACATTCTGCCCTATGCTTCTATCCGTCCAAGGGCTGACCAAAAGATTCCCGGTCCATCGGGGACTGTTCGGGGGCACGGAACAATACGTTTCTGCCGTACAAGATGTTTCTTTCGCCATGGACCGCGGGGAGGTCTTGGGCGTGGTTGGAGAATCTGGATGCGGAAAAAGCACATTGGGACGCTGTGTGGTCGGACTGTATCGACCGACCGAGGGAAAGGTCCTTTGGGAAGGACAGGACCTGTCAGGGCTGACCAAGGACCAGAAACGAAGTCTCCAATCCAGGTATCAAATGGTGTTCCAAAACCCATTTTCCTCCTTGAATCCGCGCCAAAAAGTCCGGGCGATCCTGGAAGAACCTTTGATGGTCCATGGCCTGAAGGACCGAAATTTGAGGATGGGCCTTGTTCAGGAATGGATCCTGAAGGTGGGACTTTCTCGGTCGGACCTGGACAAGTTCCCCCACGAATTCTCGGGTGGACAGCGCCAGAGGATCAATCTGGCCCGGGCCTTGATCTCGCGACCTGACGCCATCGTTCTGGACGAGCCAGTATCCTCCTTGGACGTATCGGTCCAGGCGTCGATCTTGAACCTGTTACGTAGGATGAACCAGGAGACCGGAGTCGGGTATTTCTTCATCTCACACGATCTTCAAGTGGTAGGTTATTTAAGCCATAGGATCCTGGTGATGTACCTGGGCCAGGTGGTGGAGCAAGGGGATACGGCCGAGGTCCTCCGGTCGCCGCGTCACCCTTATACCATGGCCCTTTTGGCCGCCAGTTCCAATCAGGGAAAGATCCTCCAAGGCGAGCCGCCAAGTCCCACCCAGGTCCCCCCGGGATGTCCTTTTAGTTCACGCTGTCCGCACGTAGAAGACCGTTGTCGGATCGAAAAACAGCCATTAAGGCCCCTATCGGAAGGCTGGGCGGCCGCTTGCTGGAAATGGGACCACATTAATTAAGTCCCCGGCTTGATAAAAAAGCGTCATTTTGCCGTATAATTTAGGTGAAAACCTACAGACCTGCCCGTCTTTTCAGCTCGCATCCAGTTCATTTCCCCAAAAACGAGGTTGACATGAAAACCATGATCGTGAACCCGCCCACTTGTACCGGCATGAAGTACATTCGGGAAGGCCGGTGTGAGCAAAGATTGAATTCGTTCCAATACGTGATGGTCCCTATTTCCCTGCCCATGATCGCGGGTGCTCTGGAAGCCAAGCAGCACCAAGTGAACCTGTTGGATTGCATCGCCAACGATGTGGATGTGGAAGGGCTGAAGAAGGCCATTCGCGATTTCGATCCCGCCTTCGTCCTGTTCAATATGTCGACAGCCACTTCCTCAAGCGATGTCGAGGTCATCAATATGATGCGCCCCTTGACCCAGGCCCATTTCACGGTCATTGGGAACCACGCCACCTCGTTACCGGAAGAGGTCCTACAGGCCTCAGGCTTGGATTCGGTCATTCGCCGGGAGCCGGAGTTGACGGCCCAAGACCTGGTGGACGCCTTGGAAAAGGGAAGGGGTTTGGGAGAGGTACTGGGGATATCCTTCAAGGATAAGGATGGAACGGTCGTTCATAACGAAGACCGACCCTTCAATGAGAATTTGGACGATCTGCCTTTTGCGGCCCGACATCTGCTGGATAATGCCCGCTATACCCTCCCGGTGATCAATGAGCCTTATACCCTCATCATCACCAGCCGTGGATGCCCCTATTCCTGCATTTACTGCACAGCCCATCAGTATTATGGGAAAAAGTTGCGCCTTCGTAGCGCCGAAAATGTGGTGGATGAGATGCAGGAATGCCTCGAAAAACACCATATCCGCAACTTCACGATGTGGTCCGATACCTTTAACCAAAGTAAGAAGTTCGTGATGGAAGTCTGTGCTGAGATAAAAAAACGGGGCATGCACGAGAAGATCAAGTGGATGGCCAATAGCCGGGTGGATCATGTGGACAGGGAAGTCCTAAAAGAGATGCGGTCCTCGGGTTGTATCGGGGTTTCCTACGGGGTCGAGTCCGGCGTGGACGACATCCTTGAAAAAATGAAAAAAGGGGCCGATGCGGAACAAGCCCGAGTGGCGGTCAAACTGACCAAAGAGGCGGGGATCGAGGTCCTGACCCACATCATTTTTGGGCTGCCGGGTGAGACGATGGAAACCATTGACCAGACGATCCGATACGTGAAGGAAATGGATCCGGATTACGCTCAGTTTTACTGTGCTATTCCTTTTCCCAAGACCGAATTGGAAGAGATGGGCAAAAAGAACGGTTGGATCTCAACCGAGGATTACGCCAAGTACGAGTTGAATCAACCGATACTGAACTTACCTACGCTTTCGATGGAACAGCTCCAAGAAGCCCGGAAAAGGGCCTATCGGGAATTCTACCTGAGGCCATCCTATATCCTCAAAAGACTGCGTAAAATAAGGGGTTTGAAGGACTTGGTAGTCAATTTCCGCCAGGCCAAAGACTTCATTTCCAGCTGGATTTCCAAGGAATCTACTGAAAAAACCCCTATTTCCAGGGTTTCTGAGGCCAGGGTCTAAAAAAGTAGAATATTTGTTGACAGGGGATGGGGGTTTTTATATAAATACCGTCCCCGGGCCGCTTGTGGCTTGTGGCCTGCTTCCCTCGCTGGAAGAGATGTTCTTTGAAGTGATAACCAATAAACAATCGTAGACGCGCAGTTCTCGATTGCGGTGCTCATCGCAGCGGTGAGTTTTTTTGTGTCGATTCACCACTGGGGTAAGCATCGAATGGATGCTTGTCGTTATTGGTCTTTGAAAACTAAATAGTGCATACGAAACAAGTTTGGGTGCTTGTCAAAAGTAGTTTGAGTTGTTGGAGCCTCAAAAGCTTCATTTCTAATGGAGAGTTTGATTCTGGCTCAGGACAAACGTTGGCGGTGCGTCTTAGACATGCAAGTCGAGCGTGAAAGCCCGCAAGGGTGAGTAAAGCGGCGAACGGGTGAGTAATACTTGGGTAACGTACCTCCTAGATCGGGATAACGCGCCGAAAGGCGTGCTAATACCGGATGTGACCACGGTTCCTACGGGAGCAGGGGTAAAAGATGGCGAAAGCTATCACTGGGAGATCGGCTCAAGCACCATTAGCTAGTTGGCGGGGTAATGGCCCACCAAGGCTACGATGGTTAGCCGGCCTGAGAGGGTGATCGGCCACACTGGGACTGAGATACGGCCCAGACTCCTACGGGAGGCAGCAGTTTGGAATATTCCACAATGGGCGCAAGCCTGATGGAGCGACACCGCGTGAAGGATGAAGGTCTTCGGATTGTAAACTTCTTTAGACCTAGATGAAGACTGCAGGGTGAACAATCCTGCAGTTTGACAGTATAGGTAGAATAAGCCACGGCTAACTCTGTGCCAGCAGCCGCGGTAATACAGAGGTGGCAAACGTTGTCCGGATTTATTGGGTGTAAAGGGCATGTAGGCGGTTTTGTAAGTCAAAGGTGAAATGGCCCGGCTCAACCAGGTCATTGCCTTTGAAACTGCAGGGCTTGAGTACGGAAGAGGAAAGCGGAATTCCCAGTGTAGCGGTGAAATGCGTAGATATTGGGAGGAACACCGGTGGCGAAGGCGGCTTTCTGGTCCGAAACTGACGCTGAGATGCGAAAGCCAGGGGAGCAAACGGGATTAGATACCCCGGTAGTCCTGGCCGTAAACGATGAGTACTAGGTGTTAGAGGTATCCACTCCTCTAGTGCCGCAGCTAACGCATTAAGTACTCCACCTGGGGACTACGACCGCAAGGTTGAAACTCAAAGAAATTGACGGGGGCCCGCACAAGCAGTGGAGCATGTGGTTCAATTCGACGCAACGCGAAGAACCTTACCTGGGTTTGACATCCTCTGACCGCCTATGAAAGTAGGTTTCCCCGCAAGGGGCAGAGAGACAGGTGCTGCATGGCTGTCGTCAGCTCGTGTCGTGAGATGTTGGGTTAAGTCCCGCAACGAGCGCAACCCTTATTTCTAGTTGCCATCGGGTCAAGCCGGGCACTCTAGAGAGACTGCCGGTGACAAACCGGAGGAAGGTGGGGATGACGTCAAGTCCTCATGGCCTTTATATCCAGGGCTACACACGTGCTACAATGGCGTATACAAAGGGCTGCGAACCCGCGAGGGGGAGCCAATCCCAAAAAGTACGCCCCAGTTCAGATTGGAGTCTGCAACTCGACTCCATGAAGCCGGAATTGCTAGTAATCGCGGATCAGCACGCCGCGGTGAATACGTTCCCGGGCCTTGTACACACCGCCCGTCAAGTCACGAAAGCCAGTTGCACCAGAAGCGATTGCGCTAACCCGCAAGGGGGGCAGATTGCGAAGGTATGACTGGTGATTGGGACTAAGTCGTAACAAGGTAGCCGTATCGGAAGGTGCGGCTGGATCACCTCCTTTCTATGGAGACCATGGTAGAGGAACCCTTTTGAGGGCGCGCTCTACCGTAACTCCAAGTGGATACCCAAACGAGATATGCACTGTTTAGTTTTAAAGGACCAATTCGATCGGGTTCTTTTACTTTTGAAGTTGTGCCTTTGGGCGATGTTGAGCCCTCCGCCGAACTGGAATGGGCCTATAGCTCAGTTGGTTAGAGCGCACCCCTGATAAGGGTGAGGTGACTGGTTCGACTCCAGTTAGGCCCACCATTTTTGGGGTGGTCGAACTGGAAGTTCCGGGGGGGATGTAGCTCAGTTGGGAGAGCACCTGCTTTGCAAGCAGGGGGTCGCCGGTTCGATCCCGGTCATCTCCACCAATTCGAGTTCCGGCGATCAAAGGCGAAAGCTGCGTGAATCCTTTTGGATTCAAAAGGATTTGCGGAGCTTTCTTGTGTCGAAAGGCACTTGGGCTTCTGCCGACCAGATGGGTCGGTTCGTCCTTCGGGACGCGCGGTTCTTTGAAAAACGATAGAAATACTACTATTTGCCCTCACTTAACACGTGAGGGCGCGCAATTCTTTATCTAGAGCAATTGCGTAGCTGAACCGAGTGCATAGAGATTCTTATGCGGTGGCGAAGAAACATGTGATCAAGCTACTAAGAGCGTATGAAGGATGCCTTGGCGTCAGATGGCGATGAAGGACGCGACAGCCTGCGAAAAGTTCCGTGGAGCCGGCAATAGGCTTTGAAGCGGAAATGTCCGAATCGGGGAACCGTATGGGGCAAACCCCCATAACTCCCGCCTGAATTCATAGGGCGGGGTGAGCCGACCTGGAGAAGTGAAACATCTCAGTATCCAGAGGAAAAGAAATCGAACAGATTCCCCCAGTAGTGGCGAGCGAAAGGGGAACAGCTCAAACCTTGTGCGTGTAAGCCTGTGGGCGTTGCGCATGGGGGGTTGTAGGGCTTGCGTGGCCGTGCTACAGAACGGCCGTGGAGTTACAAAAGAGACGGATAGCCGAAGGGCCTGGAACGGTCCGACACAGAGGGTGAAATCCCCGTAGGCGAAATCTGCTCTCTCTCCAAGCAAGTTCCTGAGTACCACGAGACACGTGAAACCTTGTGGGAATCCGGGCAGACCACTGTCCAAAGCTAAATACAAGCTGACGACCGATAGCGGAACAGTACCGTGAGGGAAAGGTGAAAAGAACCCCGGAAGGGGAGTGAAATAGTACCTGAAATCATACGCTTACAATCAGTGGAAGCACTATTTTGGGAGGTCTGCGGCCTACGGGTCGTAGGCGCCCATCAGTGTAACCGCGTGCCTTTTGCATAATGATCCGGAGAGTTATTGAGTGAAGCAAGGTTAAGCCCCGTCAGAGGGGTGGAGCCGTAGCGAAAGCGAGTCTTAAAAGGGCGTCCAGTTTCACTCATTAGACCCGAAGCGGGATGATCTAGCCATGACCAGGGTGAAGCCTTGTTAACACGAGGTGGAGGCCCGAACCGATGTATGTTGAAAAATGCTCGGATGAGTTGTGGATAGGGGTGAAAAGCCAATCGAATTCCGTGATAGCTGGTTCTCCTCGAAATATCTTTAGGGATAGCCTCGGGAAGTAGTTGTTGGTGGTAGAGCACTGATTGGGCTAGGGGCCTTAACAGGTTACCAAATCCTTTCAAACTCCGAATGCCAGCAACGTAATCCCGGGAGTCAGTCTGTCAGCGCTAAGGTTGACGGTCGAAAGGGAATCAACCCAGCCCATCAGCTAAGGTCCCCAAGTACATGCTAAGTGGTAAAGGATGTGGAGTCGCATAAACAACCAGGATGTTGGCTTAGAAGCAGCCATCATTTAAAGAGTGCGTAACAGCTCACTGTTCGAGCGATTCTGCGCCGACAATTTAACGGGGCTAAAGCATGTCACCGAAGCTGTGGATTCGTACCTTCTTCGGAGGGTACGTCTGGTAGAGGAGCGTTCTGTCGTAGGCGGAAGGCTGACCGTAAGGACAGCTGGACGAAACAGAAGTGATCATTCCGGATTAAGTAGCGAATATGAATGTGAAAAACATTCACGCCGTAAGTCTAAGGTTTCCTAGAGCAAGGGTAATCCGCTCAGGGTAAGTCGGTTCCTAAGTCGAGGCCGAAAGGCGTAGATAATGGATGTCAGGTTAAAATTCCTGAACCACCAAAAGGCGTTATCACCGAAGGGGAGACGCAGAAGGATAGGAGAACCCGGCCGCTGGTCGAGCCGGGAGGGGTTTCGAGGTGGGTCCGTAGGCAAATCCGCGGGCCATTAACACTAAGGGACAACTCGAGCCGCAAGGCGAAGTCTTTGACTCCACGCTGCCAAGAAAATCCTCTAGGGAGTCCCAGGTGACCGTACCGCAAACCGACTCAGGTAGACGAGGAGAGAATCCTAAGGCGCTCGAGTTATGTGTTGCCAAGGAACTCGGCCAATTACCCCCGTAACTTCGGGAAAAGGGGGGCCCCTCTGCGTGCAAGCGCGAAGGGGCCGCAGAGAAATGGCTCAGGCGACTGTTTAACAAAAACACAGCACTCTGCAAAGCCGTAAGGCGACGTATAGGGTGTGACTCCTGCCCGGTGCTGGAAGGTTAAGGGGATGGGTTAGCGCAAGCGAAGCTCAGAACCGAAGCCCCAGTAAACGGCGGCCGTAACTATAACGGTCCTAAGGTAGCGAAATTCCTTGTCGGGTAAGTTCCGACCTGCACGAATGGAGTAACGATCTGGGCACTGTCTCGGCAACATGCTCGGCGAAATAGTAGTTCGAGTGAAGATGCTCGATACCCGCATCTAGACGAAAAGACCCCATGAAGCTTTACTGCAAGTTGACACTGAACTTCGGATTAACATGTGTAGCATAGGTGGGAGACTTTGATGGGGGGGCGCCAGCCTCTCCGGAGTCATTAGTGAAATACCACTCTTGTTGCTTTGAAGTTCTAACCTAGGGCCGTAATCCGGCCCAGGGACAATGTCTGCTGGACAGTTTGACTGGGGCGGTCGCCTCCCAAATTGTAACGGAGGCGCCCTAAGGTTCCCTCAGCGCGGTTGGAAATCGCGCCTACGAGTGTAAAGGCATATGGGAGCTTAACTGCGAGACAGACACGTCGAGCAGGTGCGAAAGCAGGGCTTAGTGATCCGGCGGTACCTCGTGGGAGGGCCGTCGCTCAACGGACAAAAGCTACTCTGGGGATAACAGGCTGATCTTGCCCAAGAGTTCATATCGACGGCAAGGTTTGGCACCTCGATGTCGGCTCATCACATCCTGGAGCTGAAGTAGGTTCCAAGGGTTAGGCTGTTCGCCTATTAAAGTGGTACGTGAGCTGGGTTCAGAACGTCGTGAGACAGTTCGGTCTCTATCTGGTGCGGGCGTAGGACATTTGAGGGGAGCTTTCCCTAGTACGAGAGGACCGGGAAGGACGTATCTCTGGTACTCCTGTCATCCTGCCAAGGGTGGTTGCAGGGTAGCTATATACGGACGAGATAAACGCTGAACGCATATAAGCGTGAAACTTACCCCAAGATGAGATGTCCCGGGACGCAAGTCCCCTAAAGGCTCCACGTAGACTACGTGGTTGATAGGCTGGGTGTGTAAGGCCCGCAAGGGTTTTAGCTGACCAGTACTAATCCGCCGTGAGGCTTGATCATATGTTTCATTTCCATCGCATCTTTATCGCACTCGAGGTTCAGACGTAGTATTTCTATTGTTACACTAATTTCCAGAGGCCGCCCGCACTAAGAGGCGGCACCTGAGATCGCTGTTTCCCGGTGTTTATAGCGGAGGGGAAACACCCGTTCCCATTCCGAACACGGAAGTTAAGCCCTCCAGCGCTGATGGTACTTCACATGTCTTGTGTGGGAGAGTAGGACGATGCCGGGATTTTTTTAACGAACCCGATTCCTCTTCGGAGGGGTCGGGTTTTTTGTTTTTATGGTCGGTCGCCCCATGAGCCGTGACCAGGAGTTTTTCATTTCTTGGTATTTTGAAATGTCCCCCGCTTCTTTATATTCGGTCATGGCGAGCCCGTAGCCAGCGATGGCTTCCGGTATCCTTCCCAAGGTTTCGTCGGTCCTGGCTTTTTCGGACCAAATATCCCCGATCCAATGTTGATCCTGGATCAGGGCCGAAGCGATCCCCGTGTATGAATCCCAATGCATCCAGTCCTTCTTCAAGAGAAGAAAGTGGGCCATGTTGAGATAGGGATGGGCGCAAAGTTGTGTCATGAGCCCATTGATGGGATTCAACGCTGACTCGTAGGATCCACGTCCCGAGAGGGCAGGGTCCAGATAATGGTCCCAAAGGTCGTCCAAAGGCCGGCAATCCGGAGTTCTAGGACCGGGTGTCCCGGCCGCTTGGATCCTCATCACCGATCCGGTTGGGGAAAAATAGACGCGGGACATCCTTTTCGAGAGACCGTGGACCAGATCCCCATTAGCGAAGGCGCAATAAATCGGGGGGGCATGGGGACCCAATTTGGGTATCCATGAGTGGGAGATATATTCCCAGTCCTCATTCTTCAAGAACGTGCACAAGTAGATCCTCAAGTCGGGTCTTTTGTCTTCGACCGCTTGCAGATAAAGAAGGGAAAAATAGTCGAAATCCGATTCCGCAAAATAAGTAGGTCTTCGCTCCATGGACCGAAGGGCCTGGATGCCGATGCCGCGATAGAGGAATTCCCGGGTTTGGTCCGTATAGGGCAGGCTTTGATGCAAACCCAATAGGGGCAAGGCCAGAGCTACGCCCCGGACCACCCAACGCCTTTTGGCCTGATTTCCCATCAAGGAGAAAAGGGAATGGAGGCCAGCGGCTCCCCAAAGGCCGGTGATCCAGTTCAAGGTCAAGAGATGGTCGTCCAAATGCCAAAAATCGATAGGACCGACCTGAAGATAAACGAGGTTTGCCGCGATAGTGATGAGGGCCAGCATCAACGACAACAAAAGATACGGCCGGAAGTTCCGTTTCTGCAGGGGCCAAATGCCCCAGAGGGCGAAGCAGGAGAAAATAACGGGGAACTCCAATGAGAAACGATCGGAAATATAAAGGGATTTTTGGGAAAAGGTCGCCCAGAAACTCCCGAGTGCCGAGGCCATGGTCTCGGTCTTGAAATAACGGGTTCGCAGCAGGCTTCCCATGAAACGGCTCCAATCCGAAGGGTCCCCGAAGTTGAGGGCAGGAACCAGATGGGCCCGGATCGGGACGTAAAGGTAAAGGCTAAGGACCAACAGAAAGAATGTCCCCATGGTCAAGAGGGTCTTAAGGGTGATCGGGTACTGTTGTTTTTGTTGCGTGCAGGAGAATGCAAAAAAAGCGATGGCGAGGGCGGCCAGGAGCAGGAACTGGGTGGGCCATTGATTGACGAGCCCCAGGCCCAGGACGAATACCATTGATTCGTAAGGGTGGGTGGTCCTCCACTTGCAACTTTTTTTGTCCATCAAACACAATAAGAACGAAAGTGTGGCCAACTCCAGGGCGACTTGGAAGGAATAGATCCCACCCTTAGTCGCCAACGAGGCGCTCCAGTAGCTTTTCGAGAAGGCGAAGGCGTAAGCGGCGGTCAAAGCGGCCGTCCTTGCCGCAACGCTCTTGGCGGAGCCTATTTTTTCAAGGATCGAGCGCGCCAGTTCGAAGAAAAAATAGGCGCCCAAGGCCCCGCTCAAAGCCGCGAAAAGATTCAGGTTCATGGCGGGGTTTCCGAGTGGAACTAGCGTGAAAACGCGCCCCAAAAGTGTGAAGAGTGGGTAACCCGGGGGATGGGAGACCCCTAGGGTCCAACAGGCGGTGATGGTTTCGGGCGAATCGTTCCGAAATAAGGAAGGGTTCAACGTGACTAGGTAGACCGCGAAGATTGGGAGGGTCACCAAGGGGAAAGACCATCGGCCGGTGAAGGAGGGGATCACTTTCCGGGTTCGAACGCTCATTCCACCGTCCGAGGGGCGCTAGGGGATGGGTTTTGGTCCATATCTTAGTTTAATATGTCCGGATGCGAGGTGGCGTGAAATGAAAAAGCCAAAGCCAGCCAAGATTCGGAAAGTCTGGGCCATCAAGCCGCAAAGCCGCGTCCGGACTTCCCGGAAGCGGGAGCTGTTGGAAAAGGCGGTACGCCGGGAGGCGGCGCGGGTCGATCGCTCGGACCTTTAGTGGAAAAAGGGCCTGACAAGGCCCTTCGCCCGATGGGCGGGATAGGGCCTTTTAGATCGCCTCGCTTTCGAGAGAAGGCAACCAATTCATATCAAAATGCCCGAATCGAATTGTCTTTTGAAAGCTAAAAACGTATATTTTATTTTGCGATTCAATCATTTTTTCATTCAGTTCCGGGAGAAACAACATGAAGGTCGTCAATGAAGTCAATTGGATGATCGGTGGCCCCCAGGGCACCGGGGTGGATTCCTCCGCCAATCTTTTTTCCCAGGCTTGCGCCACCGCCGGTCTGTGGATCTTCGGTAAACGCGAATATCACTCGAATATCAAGGGTAAGCACAGCTATTTCCAGGTCCGCGTTTCGGAAAGACCGATCCACAGCCATGTGGATGACGTACATATCCTGGCGACCTTTGAGGATTCCACCGCCCGTCTCCACGCCCATGAGGTGGTGAAGGGCGGGGCGCTCATCTATGACCCGACCAAGATCACGCTCGACGACCTAAACCTCAAGTCGGGTGTCATCACTCTTCCCATCGATTTCAACTCCGTCATCCGCCACGTGGCGGAAGTGACCGGTATGGAATACGGCACCCTGTCGCTCATGAAGAACACTATCGCGGTGGCCGCTTCCATGGCACTGCTTCGCATGGATATCTCACATGTTGAAGAGACCTTGGCCCGCATCTACATCGGTCGAAAGGCCAAGTTGGTGGCGCCCAATGTCGCCGCCTCCAAGAAGGCCTATGAGGCTGTGGACGCGCTCCCGGACGAGATGCACGATCAATTCCCTTATCATCTGGAACCTCAAAAGAACACGCCCAAGCGACTGCTCATCAATGGTGCGCAGGCCAACTCCCTGGGCAAATTGAAGGCTGGCTGTCGTTATCAGTCCTATTACCCGATCAGTCCCGCCACCGACGAGAGCAATTATCTGGAAAGCCATCCCGAATATGGTATTGCGGTGGTCCAATGCGAGGATGAGATCGCGGCCATCGACATGGCGCTGGGCGCCGCCACCACGGGTGTGCGCGCCTCCACGGCCACATCGGGTCCGGGTTTCTGCCTCATGACCGAGGGGTTGGGCTGGGCTGGGATGAACGAAGTCCCCATTGTGCTTTTCGACTACCAGCGTGGCGGACCCTCGACGGGCTTACCGACCCGCCACGAGCAGGGTGACTTGATGTTCGCGGCCTTTGGCGGCCATGGTGAATATCCCCGTTTGGTCATGGCTCCGGCCACCATCGATGACCATTTCCACTTGGCTTTCGAGTCCTTCAACTACGCGGATAAGTTCCAAACCCCGGTCATTATCCTCAATGATAAATTCTTGACCCACAGCTTGGAGACCATCCCTCCGTTCAAGGAAGAGAACCTGGTCATTGATCGGGGCCGCTTGGTCACGCCCCAAGAATTGGAAAATGCCATTGCCGATGGCAAGGGGTTCCCGAGGTTCCGTCCGGATGCCAAGACCGGGGTTTCCGCCAGGCCTTATCCCGGACAAGAAGGCAGTCCCTATTGGATGACCGGTGACGAACATGACGATTACGGTCACATCACGGAGAACCCTGAGACCCGCCGGAAGATGCACGAAAAGCGCATGAACAAATATAAGCTCATGCTGGAGCAGATCCCCGAAGACCGCCAGTTCACCCTGGTGGGCGACGCCAATGCGGACATTACGCTGGTGTGCTGGGGCACCACCTATGGCGTCCTGGCCGACGCCTTGCCGGTCCTGAAGGCCAAGGGGATCAATGCCAATTTCTTACATTACCGCATGTTGAACCCTTTCCCGATCGTGACCGAGAAGATCCTCAAGAAAGCGAAGAAACTTGTGGTCGTTGAGAACAACTGGGGGACCCAGTTGAGTCACTTGCTCCGCATGTCCACCGGGATATTCATCCCGGCCCAGGTGGTCAAGTACACCGGTCGGCCCATCTCGTTGGATGAGATCGTGGGCGCGGTGACCAAGCTGTCGAAGAAGGAAGTCTCTTCCGAAACGGACCCGTTGACCGGGCAGTCTATCGAAAAGGTGGTGTTGACCTATGGCCTCTAAACTCCAAACGCCTCTGTCCGTCGCGGCCTACAAGAGTGATGTTCATAATGACTGGTGTCCCGGTTGTGGTGACTTCGGCATCCTCCAGGCCATCCAACAATCCTGCGCCGAACTGGCCCTCCCGCCTTGGGAGACCATGGTCTTCGCCGGGATCGGCTGCTCGGGCAAGGTATTCAATTACATGGCCAGCCATGGGGTCCACACCCTGCATGGCCGGGTGTTGCCCTTCGCGGCGGGCGCTAAGCTCGCCAATCCGGACCTGGAAGTCATCGCGGTCGGTGGCGACGGGGACGGTTACGGAATCGGCGCCGGGCACTTCGTGCACGCCGGACGACGCAACATCGACATGGCCTACATCGTCATGACCAACGAGGTCTATGGACTCACCAAGGGCCAGGCGGCCCCGACGCTCGGACGGGGTCAGCAAACCAAGTCCCTGCCTTTGCCCAATACCAACGACGCCATCCAGCCTTTAGCCCTCGCTTTGAGCTCGGGCTACACCTGGATCGGGCGGGCCTATGCCTTCGACGGGAAACATTTGAAGGAGATGATCAAGAAGGCGGTGGAACACAAGGGTATGGCCCTGTTGGATGTCCTCCAACCTTGCCCGACCTTTAACGACCTGCACACCGCCGAGTGGTTCAATAAGAAGGTGAAGGGAGAAGGGGAGAACGTGATGTTGCCCCGGGTCTTCAACGCCAACGAGGCGGGGCATGACGGAGCCGTCAAGGATCCTACCA
This sequence comes from bacterium, assembly GCA_035549195.1. Lineage (NCBI taxonomy): Bacteria > bacterium. The sequence goes on along the minus strand of DASZRK010000049.1, from coordinate 28,262 downwards.
ACCACGACGAAGTCACCGACAAGCAGAAGAAGGCTTTTGAATTGGCGCATTATCGTGGGGAACGGATCCCGGTAGGGGTCTTCTACGAGATCAAGCTACCGACCTATGTGGAACGCATGCAGGCACAGGCTCCGATGCTCAAGAAATACGCCCCGGCCAAGGTGCCTTACTATGATGCCAGTAACCTGCCGACGACCGACTTGAGCAAGTCTTATGAGGAATTCCTCTTCTGATAAGGGATCCTTTTCGAAAAGCCCGGGCCTTTGCGGTCCGGGCTTTTTTGTTTCAGGGCGGACCGATTCTTCTAGATTCGTCCGATCAATGAGGTTCTCTTGCCCAAGATCATCGTCGTCCTGCCGGTCTATAACGAGGAAAAACACCTGCCGGGTCTGTTGCCCCGGCTTTCCCCCCAGGCGGACATCCTGGTGCTGGTGAACGATGGCTCGACGGATGGGAGCTTCAAGCTCCTGCAAGCCTTTGTCAGGAAACGCAAGGGAGCCTATCTACTTGACCTGCCTGAGAACCGCGGCATGGCGGGGGCGTTGGAGGCGGGATTCCTGTTCTCCCTTTACCTCAAACGCATGGGCCAAGCAGGGCCTGAGGATTTGGTGGTGACCATCGATGCCGACGGACAACACAAGCCGGAATATATCCCCAAGATCGCCGGTTATTTAGCGAAACGAAAAGCCGATGTGGTCCTGACCCGGCGGGATTTCTCGGTCTATCCCCGCTACAAGGTGTTAGGGAACCGGTTCCTGACCTGGACCAATTCATTCCTGTCGGGGACCCACTACAAGGACGTGGAATCGGGTTTGCGCATGCTCAAGGTGAGGACCCTGGAGCCTGTCTTGCGTTACTATACGGGGGTGAAATATTCCTGTGCCCAAGAGATAGCCTTATTGACCGCAAGGTCGGGTTTTTATATCGACAATGATTTTCGGGTCGAGATCGCCTATTACCGCCCTGGCACGACCTTCTGGGACGGATTCATCGTCCTTGGAATGAGCCTGTTCACTTTTTTAAGATGGGTTCTTAGGGCCGCGAGACCGGTCTCGGACGATATCGAACTGAATCAGGCCGCTTTTCTACGTTCCCGGCAGCTTTGGGGAAGGAACAAGCGGTCGGGGAAGCGCTGATGGAACTCAATATGCCGAGGATAACCGCTTTTCTCTGTTGCGCGCAGATCCAACAAGATGTCATGTCCAAGAATTACGACCTGCGGGGGATCTTCCAGGGTTTTAGCCCTCCTCAATATCCTTGGGGTGTGGAGTTCCTGACATTCACCCGTTTTTCCTTCGAAGGTCGTGGTGAGTTCCAAGTGGACATCACCCTTTGCGATGAAAAGGGCGCGAAAGTCCAGGATAGTCAGCCTCGGAAGATCGTTTTTAACGGGGACTTGCCCTCGCACGATCTGATCACGGCCTGGCGGGTCATGGTGCCGGCAGCGGGAGCCTATTCGCTCAAGGCCTTTTCCAATAATCTTTGTTTAGGGGAGTGTCGTCTGATTTGCCGTTAAACGGCCGTTAAGTCCCGCTTTTATATCCGGGGATAAATTCTTTCTTCTAGGCCCGTTTTTCATTTTGCGGTAATATTTCGGGGTTTTTTACAACTAGTCATCCCACCTCTGCTCAGGGGACAAACCTTGCTGAAAAAAATAGCGGTAGCCCCTAAAACCGCGATTTTTGATCGAAGATCCTTTTGGATCCTTCTCGTCCTGGTCTTACTTGGGGGCGGATTCCGTTTTTTCAATCCCGATTGGGATTTTCAGCATTCCTTCCATCCGGACGAACGGAATATCCTGGGGCAAACCGCTGGCATCCAGGCAGCGGATGGTTATCGGGTCCATTTCTTTGCTTATGGTCAATTGCCTGTTTATCTGTACAGGGCTACCGGCGAACTACTGTCTTGCCCATCTTTTTTCCAACAAATCATCCGGAATGAACGATGGGCCCTTGGGCTTTATTGGGCCCTTCTGGCCGCTATTTTTGCGGGTCTTATCGCCATTTTTTTGAAGTCCCGTTTTTTTCTCTCGCATTACACGTTGGCGGCTTTTGTTTTTTCGAACCTGTTTCTTTGGTATTTTTTCCCGATCTTTTCCGGGAATGGTATTTCTGGCCTGAACTTGGTTTTTGCCGTCCTGCTGCTCGGCCTTTTGTTCTATCTCCACGGGCTCTTAAAAGAAGAAAAAAGCCTTGTCCTTGAACAAGGTGTGGCCGGAGCCCTTTTGATCGGGTTCTTGGTGGTCAAGTTCTTCCCGATTTTCTCCCTGTGGGTGAAGGCCTTGGATGATCGGCCCGCCAAAATGGCCGGGTTGCTCCTTGTTTCGACCGTGGCTTTGGCCCTTTCCTGGGTCGTTTCCCGGCTTTTGGAAGTGGATTGGTTTGAAACGCCTCTTTACGGGGCGGTGGGCGTGATCTTTATATTGGGGATCCTCCCCCTTTTCCTACCGGTCGTCTTCGCGCAGGTCTTCGGGGTCTTGGCTTTTACCATCCTTGTGGCAGGGGTTTTCCTGACCTGGACCTTCTTCTCGGTATGGGGACGTTTTATCGCGGCCCTCTTCGCTTTTTGGACACTTTTTGCTTCCTTGAACCATTCGGGGATCCAATTCACGGGCTATGGGGACTGTATGATCCTCGGCCGTCTTTGGGCCGCCGCCTTTTCCACCGCCACCATCCCGGCCATCTATCTTTTGGTCCGTCGCGTCTACAAAAGCAACGTGATGGCCCTTACCGCCGCCGCGTTCTTCGCCTTCGCAGTCGTCAGCATTGAACAGACCCACTATTGCATCACCGAATCCTTCATCACCTTCCTTTTCGTGGTAGTGGTCCTAGCCTCGAGCGGGATATTGAAAGAGGCGAGTTGGAGGAATTATCTCATCGCCGGTACGGCTTTCGGGCTCTCCATGGCGGCCAAGACGAGTTCTCTCTACTATTTGTTCGTGCTGGCAACCGCCCACCTCGTATCGCTCGCCCAAAAAGACCGGAAAGAATGGGAACGGGATGACCGGAAATTGGGATCGAATAGGCCCCTTTACAGCGTCCTGGCGACGGGGCTTCTGGGCCTCATCTTCATCGTCTTCGCGGGCGTGGGCTACAAGTTCAAAGGTGTTCTGACCGATCTATTCCCAATGGATCCGAACCGAGGCCTGATCCTATGGGGCCTGTTGCTCACGGCCCTGTTGGCCTTGGGAGGTATGTTCACCCTCTGGGGCTTCATGGAATTCCGGATCTTCCGCGCCCAGATGCCCCAATGGATCAAGCTCATGGGGGCCGGTGCACTTTCAGTGTTGCTCTTCGTACTTTTCTCGCCTTGGTCCCTCCTGGATCTTCATGGATTCATGGATTCCCAAAATTACGAATGGCATGTGGTTTCCATCGCCGATGCCTGTTATGTGCTCCAATTCAAGGACACGCTTCGTTATATTTTCCAACTCCGGAACTTAATGAGCGTTGAACTATGGTGGCCGCTGGGTGTGACGGTCGTAGCCGGAGCGGCTTGGGTCTTGGGCCGGTTCCTCTTTGCCATTGTCCGGCCGGTCGAGAAAGGGACGTTGTTCCCGGTGCCCTTTTCGAAAAAACTGGGATTCGCCATCTCCCTGCCGGATCTTTTGATCCTCTGTTGGTTCATCCCTTATTTCGGGTTCATCGGCGCCTGGAACACCAAATTCGTCCGTTATATGGTGCCGCTCATCCCGGCCTTCTGTATTTTTGGTGCACGCTTGGTGACCGATATCGCTTCCTGGGCCAAGGCCCGTCCTTGGGGAGGGCTCCTGCACAAGGCCCTGGTCGCCCTGGTGGTGGCTCCAAGTCTTTTCTACTCGATCGCTTACATGCACGTTTATTACGCCCCGAACCCCTGGATCGACGCGTCGGTGTGGATCTACAAGAACATCCCGCCCGGTTCCATGGTCCTGACCGAGGCTTGGGATGACGGGCTCCCGACCGGGGTCGATCCCAACCAGGACCCGCGGATGGACAAACCCGGGAACCCGGGGATGTACCGCCAAGAAGGGATGACCGTCTACGAATTGCACGGGTTCCTGACCGATGACTCGCCGGTGAAGAAGAACTATTACGCCGACGAGTTGAAAAAAGGCGATTACATCAGCATCGCCTCCAAGAAGCTTTGGTATACCCTCACCAATTGCACCCCTGAGTTCAAACCCCATGGGTTCAACGCCTATCCCGTGACTTCCCGCTACTACCGGGCCCTTTGGTCGGGGCTCCTGGGCTACAAGATGGTGGGCGAGTTCCACAATTTCCCGAGTTTCCTGGGGTGGGAACATCCGGACGATATGGCCGAAGAGTCTTTCTCGGTCTATGACCATCCCCGGGTCTATATCTTCAAGAAGGTCGAAGATGTGCCCCGGGAGAGGATCCTAAAGATCCTGGGGAGCGATGATTATGTCCGTGGCATCGATCGGGACGAAATGCGCAACATCGACCCGAAGAACGTCGATCGGTTCATCGCGGACCGTCGCCAATACCTGGAATCCAAGGGGCTTTGGACCCAATTGGAGGAAGCCACTCCCACCCCATCAGTGGCGAGTGTTACGCAGTCCCCGGCGCGCCGGACGAAGCCGAGACCGGATTTAAAGCCATTTGCACAACCCACCAAGGCGCCGACCGTGAGCCCGACTCCCGACATCCCTGTTACCGCCCCTCCCACCGTTCCTCGCATGACGGATCCCAAGACCCTGCAAACCCTGGAAGAACTAGCCAAGAAACCCGTGGTCGAGGAGAGCGTCTCCGGTCATGACAGGACACCCTATGAGTCAGCAGGTTATCAGTGGCGGGCTTGGTTCAGTTGGTTGTTGGGGTTGATGGTCCTAGGCTGGATGGCCTTGCCTTTGACCACCCGGTTTTTCGCGCCGCTCCAACCCGGTTGCTACTCCCTGAGCAAGGTATTGGGTTTTTTCATCTTCGTTTGGGTGGTTTGGTTCCCGAACGCCCTTTTCACCTGGTGGTTCAAGGGGCCGGGGCCATTCCGCTTCACGGTCGCCGGCTGCTGGGTTTGGTTCCTTCTTTTGATGGCCGCAAGTCTCTGGAGCTACTGGAAGAATTCTCGCGACTTCAAGGTCCTGCTGGCCAAGTGGGGTAAGGATTGGGTACACCAGGAATTGGCCTTTATCGGCGCGTTTGCCGCCTTTTCATTGATCAAGGTCTTCATCCCCCATATCCATGATCCGGTGGGGGAGGGCTACAACGGTGGCGGGGAAGCGGGCATGGATTTCGGATTCCTGGCTTCGGTGGTCCGGGGCGAGAGTTTTCCACCGCAGAACCAGTGGATGGCGGGGACGCCGATCAGCTATTCCTTCTACTATGGACATTTGATGATGGGCGTCCTGGCCAAATTCTTGGGGGTGGTCCCCGCAGTGGCCTATAACCTGGGCCTGATCACCCTTTTCGCCCTGATCTTTTCCAGCGCTTTTGGACTGGCTTTTGGTCTTTCGGGCCGCCGGTTCAGCGGCTGGGTGGCTGGGTTCCTTTGCGCGGCCGCGGGCAATCCGGCAGGCGCCCGTCAGATCATGGATGCTTTACGGCCGGTTTTTTCCAACTTCAACTTTGGTCCCTTGCAGGACCGGATCATTAATTACGATTATTGGGGGCCGACACGGGTCGTCCCCAATACGATCAACGAGTTCCCCTACTTCAGCGTGCTCTACGGCGACCTTCACGCCCATACCCTGGCAATGCCCTTTGCGATGCTCTTGATGGGTCTTCTTTTGTCCCTTTATCTTTCAAAAACCAACCGGGAAGAAGGGATCTTCTCGAAAGTTCCACTCATTGTGGCCGCCGGTTTCTTGTTGGGCGGGGTTTCCTATTTGAACACATGGGAAGTTCCCGCCTGGCTTGTCCTTTTCGTCATGGCGCTCATGGTCCGGGGGCTTTCGCAAGTGGGGGAGAAGGGTGTGCAACGTGGATTGGGGACCCTCTTAGCCGCATTGGCGGTCCTTTTGTCGCTTTTGGGTTGGATCATCACTTTTTGGAACGGATTGGACCCACAAGTCTTGGGCGGCAAGACCATTCTCCTGTTCGTCACCCTCGGGTTGGCGACGCTGGTGGCTTTCGCCGCCGGCTTCCTCCAGAAGAATACGGCCGGATTCTCCAGGCTCCTGCTGCGGGTCGGCTCGAACTTGATCGTACTGTTCTTTTTCATGCTGGCCTTGTGGGCCCCCTATTTCTTCAAGGCTTTCCGGCCCCAACAAAGCGAGATCCTTTGGGTGACGCCCCACCTTCGAAGCGATTTGGGGGATTTTTTCGGGATCTTCGGTTTTTTTGTGACGGTTTTGGGCCTCGGTTTTCTGGCGGGACGATCCGGGACCTTGGCGAATTGGATGGGGAAGGAGAGAAAGGAAAAATGGGACCTGGATCTCCTGCTGGAAAGAACGATGGATGGCTTGGGTAACTTCGTTCAGGACCAAAGACCGGTCCCGTCCATGATGTTCCTGGGTGCGGGGACCCTCGCGGTCATTTGGGGAGCCTCTTGGATCCATTGGGCCGGTTCCCAAACCAAGCCCATTCTTTCCCTACTGTTGGGACTTTTTGGGGCCATTTTGCTGGCCTTGGCGCTTTTCTTCCGAAGGAACGGCATCCTTTGGGCCGCTTTCCTGGGCCTGGCGTTGGTATGGTCGGGACTCTTGGCCATTCGGGTCATCCCGCTCTACCAAGACTCGGGTATCGCCCTTGGCTTGGGGCTCTTTTCGGTCCTTTGGCTTTTGGCGTTCTTCCATTTGGGACTGGCTTGGGAGATCCAAAGGGACCGGAATCTATCCGCGGCTTATCTCCTCGTATCCTTGTTCTTCTTCGTTCTGGCCACGGTCGAGGTGTTCGTGATGCGCGAATATTTGGGCGGGGACTACTTAAGGAACAATACCCTTTTCAAGTTCTATATCGTGGCCTGGGAACTGGCTTCGGTGACCGCCGGCTTTTTCCTGCCCCGCATTTTGGAGATATTCCGGGCCCTGACCAAGGTTGTTAAGAAGGAATCGAGCTCATCCCGTCCCTGGATCCTTACGGTGTGCGTACTTTTATCCTCTCTTTTGCTTTCGTTGTTGTTGAGCGGGTGGCTCCAAGCACTGAACGGAAGCATGGGCGCGGCCGTTAACCTCCTTTTCTTGGGAGGAATCCTGGGGTGGGCCATTATGGAAGGTTGGACCAGGGATTTTTGGGTCAAATGGCTTTGGGCTCCATTGGCTTCCTTGGCGGGCCTTCTGTGTCTGTTGACGGTCCTGCCCGGCATTTCCTATGGCTCCTTCCTCTATCCGATCCAACGATGGGCGGGTTCCTTTGGGAATTCGGTGCTCCTGCCCCTCTTGCTTGCGATCATCCTCAATGGGATCGCTATGGTCGCGTGGGAAGGGAAGCGGGACATGGCGAGGCGCTTGTTCCAGTGGAATTGGAGCGCGCTCCTGGCCTTGTTCACGCTGGCCATCCTGGTCTATCCGGTGCTGGCCACTTTCCGCAAGTGCCATGATTTCCTTCCCTCCATCCGGCAGCGCTGGACGGGATCGGCCGAGCCCCTGACATTGAACGGGCTTGAATATATCGCCAAGGCCAATCCTTATGATGCGGCGGCCATCCGGTTCCTGAACCAATATGTTCCCGACCAGCCTTGCCTCCTAGAATTCGTGGGGGAAGGTTACAACTCATGGGGTTCCCGGTTCTCCATCTTCACCGGTATCCCGGCCCTGATGGGGTGGGATGGGCATGTCCGGGAGTGGGTGACCGGCCGCCAGGACCTGACGGAGGATGTGGGACAGCGTTTCCAAGCCACCGAGCAGATCTTCCGTACCCCCGATCCGGCCGTGGCCAAGAAATACCTGGATGCCTACGGGGTGCGATTGGTCATGATCGGCACCGTGGAACGCAATGGCGTCCCGGGCCGAAAAGGCGGATATCCCGCGGAGGGATTGGCCAAGTTCCAAGGCTTTTTGCCGCTGATTTACAAGAATCCGCAGGTGGAGATTTACTATAATCCGCCCGCCGAGAATTGATGTGGTGCCGGGCCTTCCTTCCCTATGAGGCCATGATCCAGTTCCGTCCGAGGTGAATATGGGTTCCGTGTTGATCTGGTATTTCGCTGTGGCCCTTATCGGCTGGATCACGTACCCGGTCGCTTTCGTCGCTTTGCGGCATTTCCCGGACAAGGGTTATGCCTTCAGCAAGGTGCTGGGGCTGCTCCTGGTCGGTTATCTTTATTGGCTCGTGGGCTATGTGGCTTTCAACGGGGCCACCCTTTTCCTGTCCCTGACCCTCGTCGCCGTAGTGTCGACCTTCCTTCTTATGACCTGGATCGGCCGGCCTTTCGTTGAATTTGCCAAAAAAAACCTGGCCTTTTTTGTCCTGATGGAAGGGTTCTTCCTGATGGCCTTCCTAGTGGCGGGCGCCTACAAGATGCGGACCTTCGACATCGTGGGCACCGAAAAACCGATGGACTACGCCATGATCAACGGCATCCTGGCCTCTCCTTCCATGCCCCCGCAGGACCCTTGGCTTTCAGGCGGGAGCATTTCCTACTACTATTTCGGCTATTTCATCGTGGCCATGCTCCAACGCATGACCGCGGGGTTCGGGATCACCTCGGGGGAAGCCTATAACCTAGCGGTCGCGCTGACCTGGGCCTTGGCTGCCCTTTGTTCCTTTTCGTTGGTCTATGCCCTGACCCGCCGTTACCGTTATTCGTTGTTCTCCTCCGCTTGCTTGACCGTCTTTGGGAACCTCGATTACTGGCACCGGGCGGTGCAGAGTTTTACCATTGGGAATCTGAGGGTCCCTTATTACAACCAGCCCGCGGATCCAGGAGCCGTCACCGGTCTTGCCGGCGCTTTCGGCTTCCTGTTGTCCCCGCTCCAGCATGGGTGGGATTATTTCCAGGCCTCCCGAATCGTACCGGTCCCGCCCTCGGACAAGCTCATCAACGAATTTCCTTCGTTCAGTTTCTTCCTGTCGGACCTTCATCCACACGTGATGGCCATCCCTTTCGTGCTGCTGGCCATCGCGGCGGCATACAATCTTCTCAAGGCGCCATTGGCTGGCTTTGCGATATTCGGAGGACAACGGGTCTGGCAGGTAGGCCAATGGGCCTTGATCGCCTTGATATTCGGTTCCTTGTCCTTCTTCAATAGCTGGGATTTCCCGACCTTCATGTTCCTCTTGGGTGTCTGCTTGTTCCTCCAGGAGTGGTGGGCCAATGAGAAGAAATGGGATGTATTCTTTAAGGCGGTAGTAGTGTTGGGAGTTCCTATCGTTATAGCTTCCTTTGCTTTTTATGCCCCCTTCTTTTTGAAATTCCAATCACAGGCCCGTGGCCTGGGGATCGTAAAGGACCGGACGGACCTCTACCATCTCATCGTGATCTTCGGCGCTTTTTTCACCATCCTCATCCCGGGTTTGGTGGGACGATTGATCCCCCAAAGCCCGTCGGCGGCTCCCAAGGGAAAACCTAAAAAGAACGACAATGATTTGGAGTGTGTGGTCTGTGGAAGGGAAGGAACGGGTAAGAAATTCTGCGGTTATTGCGGCGGTGAGCTGGCCCCGGTCGGACCCTCGGAGGTCACGCCCCTCCCCCACGAACCGACCCGGTCCCTACTCCAGGGATGGGCGGAGATCTTTCTTTCGGAAAAAGGAACGGCCCAGAACTGGATCACGCTCCTGGTCATCCTGGCCCTGTTGCTCGGGTTGAATTTCCCGCCTATGCGGGCCTCCACGATCCTGGTCGGTCTTTTGATGGCGTTCTTTGCGGTCCTTGGGTTGGCTTCCAAGAACGAAAGCCGCGAAAAGGTCTTCGTTTCAATTTTGTCCGCGATCGGGTTCCTGCTGATCTTCGGATGCGAGGTCCTCTTCATCAAGGACCACTTCTCCGACGGTGATCTTTATCGGATGAACTCGGTCTTTAAGTTCCATTACCAGGTCTGGATCGTTTTCGGCCTGGCTTCGGGACCCTTGTTGAAATGGATAGTGGAGATCCTTTGGCCCCGCTGGTCCGGGGTGAAAAAGACCCTTTGGATCGCGCTCTTCCTTTTCGCTTTTTTTGGCGCCGCCTTGTATCCGGTCCTGGCCTTCACGGCCCGCATGGCGGGGACTTCCCCGGACCTGGCGACCATGGATGGGGAAGTGTATTATGAACGCGCTTTTCCGACCGATCATGCTGTGGCCCAATGGATCCGCCAGAACGTCCATATCAAGGACGGAAAGGTTCCCGTCATCCTGGAAGCTTGGGGCGGCTCCTATCAGCAGCAATATGCCACCCTGGCGACCATGACTGGATTTCCGACGGTCCTTGGGTGGGATTTTCACGAGGCCCAATGGCGCGGGTCCTGGGATCATGCGGTGGTGCGCGGCAAGGACCCGGACGACACCTTGTTTCGCCGCCGCAGTGACATCGATGCCATTTATACCTCGGCGGACCTGGACCAGACCCGGGACCTGATGCGCCGTTATGGGGTCGATTACGTTTATGTGAGCGATACCGAGAGGGATAAGTACAAGGACCACGTCGAGAACCTCAATAAGTTCTCCGCGTTGGGAACGGTGGTGTTGCAGCAGGGGAGTGCGGTGCTGTACAAGATCAACCCTTGAACAAGGGTCAAAATCCATGACGGAGGGTTCGATGAGGATCGGAGATCGTGAAGTGTCCGCGAAGGAAATGGTCCTGGGGGTCATCCTGGCCCTGGTGGCGGGGACCATCGTTTGGGTCATGCTGAAGAAAGCTCCGGCGCCGAAGATCGGTCAGCCGGGATTCGGCCTGGTGCTGATGCAAGGCGGGCAACCGGGGGCGGGCAAGGGGCAGTTCGCTTATCCCCGGGGCGCGGCCATCAATGGGGATGGGGACGTTTACATCGCCGACAGCCGCAACAACCGTGTCGAACGCTTCCGCGGCAGCGACTGGCAGTTCCTGGGGGACTTCGGGGGTCTTTTCGATGCGATGGCTTCCACCAAGGGTGACGCCAAAAAACTCGCGACCGAAGCCCTGGGAAAGCTCCATGAACCCAATGGGATCGCGATCGGTCCGGACGATACGGTCTATGTGGCCGACACCTGGAACTACCGGGTCCAGGTCTTCACGAAGAAGGGGAAGGCCAAGTTCGCCTTCGCCGCGGACGACGGCTTTTTCGCCCCCCGGGAACTGGTGGTGGACCCTATGGGCAATTGTTTCGTGGCCGACACGGGGAAGCATCGGATCGTGAAGTTCGACAAGAACGGTAAGAAGATCAAGGCCTTCGGGTCTCAAGGCGACAAGGAGGGTATGTTCAACGAGCCCATCGGTTTGGCGTTGGACCAAGCAGGCAACCTCTATGTGGCCGATCGCATCAACCAGCGGATCGAGGTCTTCAGCGGCGAGGGTCAATTCATCCGTCAGTTCCCGGCCAAATGGGTCCTTCCTTTCAATAAGGTCCCCGATGGAAAACATTACAAGATGGTGCCGGAACAGATCGACATCGAACCCCATCTCGCCTTGGACAAGGCCCATGGGGTGATCTACGCCTCCGACGGCAAAGGGAAGAAGGTCCTCGCCTTCAAACTGGATGGTACCCCGGCGGGTGCCCTCGACAACAACAGCAACGGCGCTCCCCTCTTCAATGTGCCGGTCGGTGTGGCGGTGGATAAGGATGGCAACCTGCTGGTGGTGGACGCGGGGGCGGGACGGTTGGTGAAGGTAAAGGGTCTCTACTGATCCCTTCGGGGAGAAACGGCGAGAAAGGTCAGGCTTCCATGGCGAAAACCCCGGCGAAATACAAGAAGGTGCTCCAGACCAAGGGCGTCCCGAAAGCGCCCGCCAAGGGACGCAAGGGCGCTGTAAAACCGGCTAAAAAAAAGAGGGGCAAGGGCTTCAAGGCCCTGGTCCTGTTGTTCCTTTTGGGATTGGCCACCATCGTGGTGGGCCTCGCGGTGCGGACCTTGACCGACCTTGCGAACAACGCCAAAAAGGTCGCCGTGATGGTCGATATGGAATTGGGGCAAGGGGGGACAGGCCCCGGACATTTTCGCGAACCGGTCGACGTGGCCGTGGATCGTGCGGGGGATTTCTATGTCAGCGATTTCGGCGGGCACGATATCCAAAAGTTCGACCCCAACGGTGCGCCGTTGTTCACGATCGGCCAGGAAGGGAAAGGGGACGGGGAGTTCGAGCAACCCAGCGGCCTTTATGTGGATGCCCAGGACAACCTTTGGGTCTGTGATACCTTCAACCACCGTATCCAGGAATTCGATCCGAGCGGGAAGTTCCTGAAAACATTCAGCCACGGTTTTTTCGGCCCCCGGTCCATCGTGGGGAACGGTCTGAACCGCCTCTATGTATCCGACACGGGGAACCACAAGGTCCAGGTTTTCGACCTTGGGGGTAATTTCATCAAAGAATGGGGCGGTTTCGGGACCACCGACGGCAAGTTCCGCGAACCCGTCGGGATCACGGCGGACGATCACAACGCCATCTATGTGGCCGATTCCGACAACCTTCGGATCCAAAAATTCGATCCGGATGGGAAATTCATGGGTGCCTTTAAGATCTCCACGTGGAAGGGGAAGAATGATGAGGTCCCCTACTTGACCTTCGGGGCCGATGCTCTTTGGGCTTCTTCGACTAGCCTAGGGGCGGTCCTGAAACTGGACCCTAACGGGAAACTCCTGGCCATCTGTCTTCGAAAGGACGTCAAGAAAGAGGCGGACAGTTTCCCGGGGGCCGCTGGGTTGGCCATCAACGCCGAAGGGCGTGTCCTGGTCGTCGAAAAGGGGAAGGGGCAGGTCGCCCGGTTCTTGTTCCCGGCCGTCCCGGGCCAGTGATCCGAGCCCTGAGGACCCTTTCATGAGGTCGTCCCCTGATACGATCATCGTTGTTCCCACCTACAATGAAAAAGGCAACATCCGGAACATCTATGACAAGATTTTCAAGGCCTCCAAATCCAGCCATCTTTTGATCGTGGACGACAATTCACCCGATGGGACCGGCAAGATCGCGGACGGGCTCGCTCGCATGGATAAGCGGGTCCGGGTCCTCCACCGGGCGGGGAAGCAGGGATTGGGCTCGGCCTATGTGGCTGGAATGCGCTACGCCCTGGAAAAGGGCTATCGGAACGTCATTGCGATGGACGCGGACCTCTCCCATGATCCCGCCAATATCCCCAAGATGATGGAACTCGCCAAGACCTACGACCTGGTGATCGGTTCCCGTTATATCAAGGACGGGGGCATGGTGAACTGGAATGCCAGGCGTTTTCTCATCAGTCAATTAGCGAACCTTTTTTGCCGGGTCCTTTTAGGCCTCCGGCAGGCCGACTGTTCGGGGGGCTTCAAGTGCTACCGCAGCGAGATCCTTCGCAAGATCGACCTGAACAAGGTCTTCTCGAGGGGATATTCGTTCCAGGTCGAGATCCTATACCGGGCCGTCCGAAAAGGCGCGGCCGTGGTCGAGATCCCCATCATTTTCGTGAACCGACATGAGGGGGAAAGCAAACTGAATTTTGGCGAATTGGCGGGGTTCGGATGGACCCTTCTTAAACTGAAGGGGTTAGGCCTGTTGGGCCAGGTCTGAGGAACGCATAAAAAAAGGGAGTCCGCCGTGAGGCAGACTCCCTTTTTTGTTCCAGCGTCTTCCTGGTCAATGCTTGCCGTGCTTGTTTCCCTTGGACAGGGTGGGCTCCTGGATGGGTTCGGGCTTGGGATAATCGGCGGGAATATCGGCCCGGTCCGTATGGGTATAACCATATTTGTCCGCCAGGTCCTTGCGGACCCACAAACGCATATTATAACTTCCCAAGTCGGACCAAACCTTCCGGTAGAGGATCCAATCCTTCAGGTCGTTCCAATCCACCATGTCGGGTTTCGGGGTCCCAAAAGGGAGGATGTTCGAGAAGAACCAGGAGGTCAGGAGTCCAGGGGTCAGGTCGGTCTGGGGGAATCCCTTTTTGAACCAAGAGGGGATCCACCAGATCCGGAGCTTGTATTTCCGGTCCACATAGCCGGCGGCGCTCAGGATGGGATAGGACTGGGAATCGGTCTCGGTGCCCGTCAAGATGATGGGGTTATCCGCCATGGTGATGCTGGAGGGGTGGTTGCGGCGGCTGAATTCCCGCAGGATCCAGGCGAAGGGCCAGGAACATTTATCCTCGATGGTGAGGGGCAGGCCGTCGTGCATGGCCTTTTCCCCTTCGGAGATCCCGGCAGGCGCTTCAGGATTGGGTCCGCCGGTTTCATCGTAAGAGATACGCCGGATGATCCTCTCCACTTCCAGACAATCCGGTCCCGACTGGACATAGACCAGGGGCTCCACCGGGTTGCATTCATGATAAAAGCTCAAAAGAACGGCGGAATGCAGGGAATAGGTCGATAAAAGCCCGAAAAGCCCCAGGGCTCCCGTGCGGGCCATGCGTCCCCAGGAACCGGCCGGCACGGACTCGATCAGATCCCCGATGAAATAGGCGGTCAAGAGGAGAGCTGGCAGCAAGGGATGGAGGATGAGCCAAGGCATCTTCTCCCCGGCCCAAGAGAAAAGGGCCAGAGAGCCCACATACCAATAAGCCAGGAAGAGGGGAAGGTTCCGGCGTTTTACGAGGCCGTAATAGGCCATGGCCACCAGTGAGAAGAAGAAGGAAACCATTTCGTTGGCCGGAAGCTGGAGCAGATAGTAATACCAGGGCTGGTCCCCCCGGTGTACGCCCTGCTGGCCCCACCAATATTCCAAACCCCCGAAAGCGCCCATGTAGAGGCTGTTCAAGAGGGAATGGAAACGCGTTGAAAAATCGGCTTGATTGCCGCCCACGGTGAAAAAAGTGGTGAAAAGCAGGGTGAACAGGATGCCGAAGATGGTGATGGAACCGGTCATGGCCGGAGCCCTGTCCGTGAGCCAAAGCCAGCCAAAACGTCCCAAAAGGGCCAAGAAGGCCAGGACCCAAAGCATGTCGACTCCACCCGGAAGGTTGATCCCGAAATGGGGAAAGAGGCGTACGAGAAGAATGGCGCCTACCCACCAGCCCAAGGTCAGTCCCAGTTCCAGGCCGATCTTGTCGAGCCGAAGGCCCAAAAGGGTCTCCCAGAGGGGGCTTTCGGCCTTGTTCTGTCCCCGCTGGGCCATCCAACGCAGGGCCAGTTGGAGCAGGGTGTAACCAAAAGAGGCAGCGAGACAGAGGCCAAAAAGGACCGGACGGGCCGAATTCCCTTTATCCAGGATCATCATCAGCAGAAGACCAAAGGCCACCAAACCTCCGGAGATGAGGACATCCAGCCAGGGAAGCAAACGGATGAAAAGGTAGGTGCCCAGAACGGCCACGGTGATGAAGATGGATTCCTTGGTGCAGAAAGCGATGCCGAACCCCAAGGCGGCCAGCCAGAGATCGCTTGGGACCCTGGATCGGTAATAACGCATGGCGTAAACGACCATCAAGAAGGTGCCGCCCAAGATATAGGCGTCTTCCCGGGTGAAACGGTCGAAATACATGAAACTGGGTGAGATAACGATAAGGGAGGTGGCCAAAAAGGTCCCCCAACGGCCCAGGAAAGGGCCCAAGAGCATGGCCAAGATCACAGTGAGGATGCCGAAAGAGGCGGCCAAATACCGTGAAGTGGCATTGGAAACGCCGAAAAGGTAATACATGAATGCATTCCCGTGGAACTGGAAGGGGCCATGCATCATCGGGTTGTATTCATAGTCCCCGTCCTTGAAAAGTTGGTAGGAATAAAAGGCGTGCATGCTTTCGTCGTGGTGGTGGGGCTTGGCGCCCAAGTGGTCGAAGCGGGTGAAGACGGTCACGAGGAGCAGGACCGCATAGGCGATGGACATCCAGCCCAGGTGGAAGGAATTGGCTGGCACCCAGGATCGATCAGGGCTTCCGATGGTCGCGTCCGGAGCCGGCTCGGTTTTCGCGGGTTCGGATCTTGGGGTGGGCTTAGGGACGGTGACCTTGACGGCAACCTCTTGGGACGTCAATTTGGCCCCACATTGCTCACAAAAATTATTGGAAGCGGGGTTCTTGGCGCCGCATTTTTCGCAGATCTTGTTGTCGGCCATTCAAAGGCTCCTTGGAAGGTTTGAGAACAAGCAGGGAATGACGGTGGGAAAGACGCTCAACTATACCTATCCTTAAAAACCTTTGTCAAACTGAAGGATATGGGCCCTTTCCCGCGGCCTTCCGAGGAGGTCATTCCCCGGAACGGTGTTTTTTACCCTTTTTTTCCATAGGGGATTCGGGGGCGGGGAGCGGCTGGGGGAAGTCGGACGGGATGTCGGTCCGGTCGGTCCCGGTGAAACCATATCTTTCCGCCAGGTCCTTGCGTACCCATAAGCGCATGTTCATGCTCCCCAGGTCGGACCAGACTTTCCGGTAAAGGATCCAATTCTTCAGGTCGTTCCAGTCCACCATATCGGGTTTGGCGGTTCCGAACGGCAGGAAGTTCGAACCGAGCCAGGAAAGGAAGGTGGGCAAGGTGATCGGCGGGGCGGGGTAACCCTTCTTGTACCAGGAAGGGATCCACCAAGTGCGTAACTTGTACTTGCGGTTGACATAGCCCGCAGTGCTCAGGATGGGATAGGACTCGTGATCCAGTTCCACGCCCGTCAGGATGATCGGGTTGTCGGCCATGGTGATGTGGTCGGGGTGGTTTCGTTTGGGGAAATCTCTGAAGTTCCAGGCGAAAGGCCAAGAACAGGTGGACTCGATGGTCAGGGCCAGGCCGTCATGAAAGGCCTTTTCCCCATCCGAGATGCCCGCAGGAGCCTCGGGGTTCGGACCGCCGGTCTCCCCGTAGGAAATACGCCGCACGATCTTCTCCACTTCCAGGCAGTCCGGCCCGGATTGGACATAGACCAAGGATTCGACCGGGTTGGACTCGTGATAGAAGCTCAGGAGCACCGCCGAGTGCAGGGAATAGGAAGTCAAAAGCCCGAACACCAAGAAGATCGCGGTCCGGACCGTACGGCCAAAGAAACCGGCGGGAACCGATTCCACCGCCTGTCCGACCAAATAGGCGCTTAAGAGGAGGGAAGGCAATAGGGGGTGGAGGATCAGCCATGGCATCTTCTCCCCGGCCCAGGAAAAAAGGGCCAAGGAGCCCACATACCAATAGGCCAGGAAAAGAGGGATGTTCTGTCTTTTGAAGAAGCCGTAGTAAAGGATGCCGATGAACGAGAAAAGGAAGGAAACCATTTCGTTCGCCGGGAGCTGTAGAAGATAGTAAAACCAGGGTTCGTCCCCCCGGTGGACGTCGTGCTGGCCCCACCAATATTCGAGGCCCCCAAAGGCGCCCCGGTAAAGGGCTTCCAGCAATTCGTGGAACCGGCTCCAAAGATCACCCTGGTCGGCTCCGACGGTGAAAAAGGTCGTGAAGAGCAAAGTGAAAATGATGCTGCAGATGGAGAGGGAACCCGTCAGGGCGGGGGAAACGTTCTTCAGCCAGAGCCAACCGAAACGGATCAAAAGGCCGAAGTAAGAGAAAAGCAAAAGGGCCGAGAAGAATAGCGGAACGGAAATGCCGAAGTGCGGGCAGATCCGGAGGACCAAAATGGCCAGGACCCACCAGAGGCCATAGGCGACCAATTCCCAAAGGATGGCCCCCGCTTCCAAGCCGAGCAACATATCCCAGACGGGCGGAGCGGACTTGGGCTTCTTGGTGTATTCGATCCAACGCACTGCGATCTGGACGACCGTATAGGCGAAGGCCGCCGCGAGGCAGAGCATCAGGACCGGCATCCGGGCGGGGTTCCCTTTCTCCAGGACTAGGGTCATGCTCATGCCGAAAGCGGTCAAGCCGCCCGCGATAAGGACGTCAAGCCAGGGCAAGAGACGGATAAAGAGGTAAGTGCCCAGGACCGCGATGGTGATGAAGATGGATTCCTTCGTGCAAAAGGCGATGACGAAGCCCAAAGCCGCCCACCAGAGGTCCGATGGGAGACGGGAGCGGTAATAGCGAAAAAGGAAAACGACCCAAAGGAAGGTCCCACCCAGGACATAGGCGTCCTCCCGGGTAAATCGGTCGAAATACATGAAACTGGGGGAGATGACGATCAGGAGAGTGGCTAAAAAAGCCCCCCAACGGCCGAGAAAGGGGCCCAGTAACATGGCCAGCACAACGGTGAGGATGCCGAAGCTGGCTGCCAAGAAGCGGGAAGTGGCGGGAGAGACGCCAAAGAGGTAATACATCAGTGCGTTCCCGTGGAATTGGAAAGGTCCGTGGAGCATGGGATCGTATTTGTAATTCCCGTCCTGGAAGAGCTCGGCTGAATAAGCGGAATGCATGCTTTCGTCATGGTGATGGGGTTTGTTACCTAAGTGGTCAAACCGGGTGAAGACGGCGATGAGCAACAGGACGGTGTAAGCCATGGCCATCCAGGAAATGGATAGGCCGGAGCGGTTCAGGGGAAGGGACGGGGCTTTTTCCCGAAGGGGAGCAGTCCCGACGGGGATATTTTTAGCTTGCTTGGAAGACGACTGGGATTTGGGCTGGTTCTTTTCGGTTTGACCGGTGAGTTTGGCCCCGCATTGCTCGCAAAAATTATTCGAACTGGGATTCTTGGCGCCGCAATTGGCGCAAGTTTTGGTCTCGGGCATTCAGGATTCTCCTTGAAAGTTCCGAACGATCGCAAAGGCGGTGAAACTATATCGAGGCCTCAAAAGTCTTGTCAATCAAAGGGGCTTTGTCTTCCGACGAACAGGAATTAAGTGAAAATCACGGTCGAGGTTACAAGAAGGGACATGGTTCACGGCGACAAGGACGATCATCCTGGCCCTAGGACACTTTCCGCCCAGAGGTCGGAATCGGGGACCCGAACTGACGGTTTAACGAGCCCAAAGGGCCCTGTTTAAAGGGTTTTCAAGTTGTCTTTTCCAAACCCCATTGTTAGACTTTTTTTACTCGAACGAAACGCCGCAAATTTTCATAACCTTTGCGGAGAGGAGAAAAGCCTTGATTTCGAAACGTTTTCAGATGGCGGCCCTTTTGGGGACATTGATCATGACCGGGCCCTGGGTCGCCCTTGCGGATGACACCAATTATGCCGCGGAAGTCCTGACCAAGGGAGCGGGGGCCCGCCCCCTGGCCATGGCCGGGGCCTTCTCCGCAGCCGCAAATGACGCCACGGCGGCCTTTTGGAACCCCGCCGGGTTGGCCTTGATCGATGACATCGAGATCACCACGATGCACGCCACCCAGAACGACCTGCAAAGCTATGACTTCATCAATCTGGCCTTCAATACACAATCGGCCGGTTCCTATGCCTTGAGCTATATGCGCTTGGGTGTCAGCGGGATCGACATCACCGGCAACAGTCCCACCGTTCTGGGCCAGACGACCTATACCGACCAGGCTGCCCTTTTATCCGGCGGTTGGAAACTGAGCAAGCAATTCGCCATCGGGGGGACCATTAAACTCCTGAAAACCGACGCTTACACGGCCTCGGCCTTCGGTTTTGGTTCCGATATCGGTATCATTTTCAAGCCCATCAAAGAACTCTCGTTCGGATTGATCGCCCGGGACTATACCGGTGGTTCCTATATCACCTGGCAAAACACCGCCACGAACCCGACCCAGGTCCTGCAGCCCAGCGCCACCCTTGGTATCTCCTACACCCAGGAATTGGGCGAACGCCGCAACCAAGGGGAGGCCCCGGTCCCGGTGAGCACTTTTTCGGTCAATTTTGACGCCGATACCCTTTATGCCGGACAAGCCCTGAATAACTATCATTTGGGAGTGGAATATTGGTACCGCCAATTCGTGGCGGTTCGCGGCGGGGTCATGAGCAAGGGGCTTCAATTCGATAATGATAACTTCACCCCTTCGGCGGGGGTGGGTGTCTGGGCCTATTTGTTCGAGATCGATTATGCCTTCGTCAGCAACTCGATCGGCGGGATCCATTACCTTTCGTTGATCACCCGATTGTAAGCCGTTAAACCGGGCTCTCGAACCCCCTTCCAGCCTTTGTTGGAAGGGGGTTTTCTATTTCCGGACCATCAGTCCTCGGATATCCACCGGCTGCCCAGCCCACGGCTTTTTGTGTTTTTATGTTCGTTGTTTTTCGATTATCATGAATGCCGTTCCCAAAGCCTCATCATTCCCACCCTCGAGGTGCCTATGCATCGGTCCTTTTCGGCTTGGCTCTTCCTGTTAACGGCTTCCGCCGGCACATCCCTTTTTGGTTATTCCTCCTATCAAATGGCCCCGTCCACTGGGGATGATCTTCCGTTCTCCGTGCAGACCCGGAACATGCTGAAAAGGCAGATCTTCGACAATCGGACCCTCATCGGCGGGAACATCATCGCCCTTCGTGACCAACCCGGTCGTCAATACAGCGGGAACTACATCGACATTGGGGACTTGGCGGGGGTCAAAAAGAACGATGTTTTCGCCATCTTCACTCCGGGCGGTGAACCGGTCGGGTTCATCCGTGTGGTCGATTCCCAGCGTTACACTTCCTCGTTCGAATTCATGGAGTTGACGGTCGATCCGACCAATAACCTGATCGTAAAAAAACTCAACTCCGAGATCCAAAGCCGTCTGCCGGGAAAACTTTTCGCTTACCCCAACATGAAGCGTTACCATCGTGCTACGGCGATGAACGCTCCGCGCCGGGCCAAAGGGAAAGTGGGGGCGGTCGAGCCTTTGGCCCCCTCCGCTTCTTCGCAACCCAGCTTACCGCCTTTGCCGGGTGAAGGGACAAGCCCTTCCGCTTCTCCATCCTTGCCGCCCTTGCCGGGCGAGTCCAATGGCGCTCCTTCTTCCAACAACAGCCTTCCTCCTTTGCCGACCGATAGTTCGGCTGGGCCCATGCCCTCCTCGAATTCCTCTTTGCCGCCCCTACCGACCGGGCAGGATAACGGGAACATGTTGCCGCCCTTGTCCGGTGATGGTTCCAATGGGGGACTGCCTCCGCTTCCGGGCGCCGATAATGGTGCGCCGATGCCTAGCGGAGCACCGGCCGACAACGGGGGATTACCGCCACTCCCGGGTGGGGATAATTCCAATTCTGCCTTGCCGCCTTTGGGGCCGCCGATGGACAACGGCGGGTTGCCTCCTTTGCCCGGGGGCGATATGTCCGCTCCTGGAACTTTGCCGCCGGCCCCGGGTTCCGATTCGTCGCTGCCTCCTTTACCCGGTGGACCTGGCCCGTCCAGCGACATGAGCCTTCCGCCGCTTCCCGGGGGAGAGCCACCCAATCCGGGTGCCCCGAGCTTGCCGCAAAGCGGTTTGCCTCCGATGGGGCCTGAGCCTTTGGCTTCCGCCGGTTTGCCAGGCGATCCAAATGCATTACCTCCCATGGACAATAGTGGTCTCCCGCCCGCTCCCGGGATGGACAATGGACTTCCACCGTCCCCAATGGCCTCTTTGCCTGGCGCCGATAACGGGCTACCTCCTGCTGGCATGGACAATGGTCTTCCGCCGGTCGCTGGTCTCCCGCCGACCGATGGTGGGTTGCCTCCTATGGATAACAGCCTTCCGCCTGCGGGCTTGCCGGACAATGGATTGCCCCCGGTCGCCAACAACGGTCTTCCGGATTCCACCATGGCGGGCCTCCCGCCTTCTCCGGATGGATTGCCCCCGATGGACAATGGGATGATGCCATCGCCGACATTCGATTCCGGGTTGCCGCCGGTGGCCAACAATAATCTCCCGCCCGCTCCGTCCGATCTTCCGGGCGGCCCCGGCGGACTCCCGCCGATGGACGACGGGGGCATGCCTCCTTCGATGGTGGCGGGGAACAATCTTCCCCCTTCCATGGACAATTCCCTCCCCCCTGGAATGGGGTCATCGTTCGATCCGACCGTCTCGAACCTGCCTCCGGACATGGGCCTTCCTCCCGGTTTCGGGGCCTCGCCCACGGCCCAGGTCCAGCCTTCGACCTCCCATGCGAGCGAACTGGGGCTTCCGGCTGTCCATACGTCCGCCTCATCGGGTTATCTTCAGGATGTTCCGACCCTCTAGGTCGGGGGTCCTCTTTTTCCCTTGGATTCGTCTAAGATAGGACTTCCTTTTTCCTGGGCCGATGGCTGCCAAGGGAACAGGTCCTGGGCCTTTCCCGGGATATCTTGACCGAAGGAAAAGGGAATGCCCCTTTTGGTCCGTTATTGCCTTTCCTCGGTGGCTTCGGTCTTCCTCGTCGCCACCGGGATCTGGCTTTTTGTCCTCAACCTTCTTTTCTTCCTCCGGGAGTTCTTGGACTACCTCTTCAAATATCAGGCGGGGTTCGGGAATTGCCTGCGCCTGTTGCTTTACATCCAGCCCAGCTTCCTGGTCCTGGTCATCCCCATCGGTTTCCTGACGGCATTGCTGGTGGCCTATACCCGGTTCAGCGCCGACCGGGAGGCCATGGCCCTGGAATCCGCCGGGTTCTCTGTTTCCATCCTGCTTTGGCCCATGATGGGGCTGGCCTTCTTCCTGAGCGTGTTCCTGGTCCTTTTCATGGACCGAGTCCTGCCATGGGGGAATACTTCCTTCATCAAGCTCAATGGAAGGATTCTGGCCGAGCGTTCCGCCATCCTGGTCCGCGAAAGGGTCTTGATCCCCGACTTCGACGGCTTTTTGCTCTATGTGGGCGACAAGGACGACAAAAGGGACCTTTTGAAAAGGGTCACGGTCCTCTTCCTGGACGCCACCCACCACCCCTATCGATTGATCCATGCCCAGGAGGGCACCTTGCGCCAGGACCCGGGCACCTTCCATGAGTTCCTCGACCTGGGGGAAGGGGTCCTCCAGCAGGTCGGGACGGGAAGCCGGATCTTCGCGGACCAATTCCTCCAGATGAAATTCAAAGGCTGCCTCTTGGACCTGACGGCCCGCAAGGGGCCGCCTGGTCCCGTCAATTTCCAGGATGCCCGGAACATCTCGATTTCCGAATTGTCCCAAAGGCTACAGGAGGAAAGAAAGGCCGGATCGGTCAGCCGTTATGACGAACTGGAATTCCAGAAGAAGTTCTCTTTGCCCTTTTCCGCATTGGCCTTCGCCTTCATCGGTATTCCTTTGGGCCTCCTGATCCGTTCGGGGCATATCCTGGGCCCGGTCTTGGCGGTGGTGCTGGTGGCCATCTACGACGGATTCGTGCTTTTCGCCCAGGAAAGCGGGCCGGTGGGGCTTGTGACCCCCTGGGTGGCTTGCTGGCTCCCGAACGCGGTCTTGATGTTCATTGGGCTAGGACTGGTCTATTGGATTTACCACCGGGTCGGTTTTTGGCCCAAGTTCTTGAAACGCCCCAAGGCGGTGCCGGAGCCATGAGGAAAAAAAAGATCCGGCGGACCTGGGTGGCGGTCTTCCTTTCGGTGAGCTTATGGGGCGCGGCGCGGTCCTGGGCGGAACTGTCCCTCTCGTTGGGGACCCAGGTCCACATCCAGGCGGACCACATGGAATATCTCCGCGATCAGGACCTGGTCGTGGCCAAGGGAAAGGTCCATATCCAACAGGGGTCGGTCCATCTTTATGCCGAATCGGTCCGGTACGACACCCAGGCGCAGGACATCCTGGCCCAGGGCAACGTGGTTTGGCAGGACGAGACCCAAGAGATCGAGGCCCAGCGGCTGACCTACAATCTCCGGACGAGGGAAGGGAAGGCCACCCACATCAAGACCCAAGCCCCGCCCTTCATCTCCACGGGGGAGGAGATCGAGATCTACGACAAGAAGATCGTGATCAAGAATTGCGAAACGACCACCTGCGATTACGCCGAGGGATACCGGCACTATCACATGAAAGCGGATAAGATCACGATCTATTCGGGGGATTATCTGGTGGCTGAGAACGTTGTTTTTTACATCGGCAAGGTGCCGGTCTTTTATTTTCCCTTCTTCGTCAGGACCATTCACGACCTCAAGACGCCCTTTTCCGTGTCCACCGGCTCCACGGATTACCTGGGGACTTATATCCTCGTGACGACCAATTATCTTTTCAATCCCAAGAGCTATGGCGCCCTCTATACCGATTATTTCTTCAAGAAGGGTTTTGGATTGGGAATTCGGCACGAAGTCGCCTTGGACGATTTTTCGGTCCTTTCCCTTTATGGTTACGGGATCCCCGAGAAGGATGACGGTCTTTTCCGATGGGAAGGCCGCGCCAGGGGCCTTTGGGCCTTGTCCTCGAACCTCCAGGGACGTTTGGAGGTGGATGTTCCCGGCGATGGGTTGTTCAGCAGTGATTACCTGGTGGCGAAGCGTGACCCGAGCCTGGTCTCTTCCTTCCGTGAATACGATCTCTCGGCCACCTATGGCAATTCGTCCTATACCCTCGGGCTTTCGGCCAGGCGCCAGGAAACGGCCGATCTTTCGGCCCCGCCCCAGAGCGAATACCATTTCCAGCAGAACCTCCAGACCCTGCCCCAGCTCAATTTCAGCCTCTTCCCCCGTCCCTTGTTCGGCCGGGACATCCTCAGGTATGACCTGACCGGCCAAGGGGACCATACCTACACCCGGGCCAACGATTTTTATGTCTCGCACCTTACCGGAGAACTGGGCTTGAGCCAAAGCCTGCTCGTGGACCCGACCCAGACCTTTTATGGCCGTGTGGCCATGAATGAATCCTTCCAGGATGTCTCGGACGTCGGGGTCACGATCGGGCCCGGGAGCGCCGGGGAAACCCATGGGGTGAACCTGCAGGCCACCTGGACCTCACGGTGGGGCGAATTCTTCAATTCGAACTTCAGTTATACCTTTGCCCAGAAGCTGAACAACCGGTCTCCCCTGGACCTTCCGACGGGCGTTACCGCCAACCTCCTTTCGGGCAGGCTGGAGGGAAATTTCGGTCAAACCTTGCGGGAGGCCACCAGCACCTCCTTCGATTTCAACGCCCAAGTACCCACCGATGGGGCCCGGTTCGGCTATCTCCATCAGGAACTCTATTGGACCGCCTCCAATTACCTGGACCTGAGCCTTTTTGGGAACTATTCGATCCAGGCCAACGGTCTCAAGGACCTTAACGGCCTCCTGAACGTCCGCAGCCCCCATGACTTTTGGAGGGTCGGGTTGACGGGAAACTTCGTGGACCCGAACTTCACCAACCAGGGACCGGTCACCCAAGGGCTCCCGAAGACATTCACTTTCGGGGCCCAGGTGGATATGGCTTTGTTCACCAATTATCGGTTGGAAATGATCGAGAATTACGACCTGGTCAATTCCAGGTTCCAATCCCGCAGCATCAGCCTTTTCCGGGACTTGCACGATTGGGTGGCTCAGATCAATTACACTTCCGATCCGCTGTTAGGCGAAAAGGTCTTCTTCACCCTGACCCTCAAGGCCTTGCCCGGCAAGCCTCTCACGGTCTCCGATGACCAATTGCAGCGCCTGAATGGATTGCGGAACCAGGGCTTGACCGGCGCGGCCAGTCAGTTCCAGTGATCTCCCCGGGGTCACACCCCTGGAAAAATGCCCCTTCGTGACGTAATAATGCCTCCTTCGTTTTTTGTCCAAGAACCGGGGAGCCATGAAAAAAAACAGCATCGTCGTCCGCGGGGCCCGCGAACATAACCTGAAGAATGTTTCGTTGGAGATGCCCCGTGACCAATTGGTGGTCATCACGGGGGTTTCGGGTTCTGGGAAATCCTCGCTCGCCTTCGATACCCTCTATGCGGAGGGCCAGCGCCGTTATGTGGAATCCCTCTCGGCTTACGCGAGACAATTTCTGGGGTTGATGGAAAAACCCGACGTGGACCTGATCGAGGGTCTCTCCCCTGCGGTGGCGATCCAGCAAAAGGCGGGAAGCCGCAATCCCCGCTCAACGGTGGGCACCACCACCGAGATCTACGATTATTTCCGGCTTCTTTTCGCGCGGATGGGGACCCCCCATTGTCCCCAGTGTGGACGCACGATCAGCCGCCAAACCATCCAGCAGATCGTGGACCGGGTCCTTGGGTTCCCGGAGGGTTCCAAACTCCACATCCTGGCGCCGCTCATTTCGAGCCGGAAAGGCGAATACAAGAAGATCTTCGACCAGGTCCGCAAGGACGGGTTCGCCCGGGTCCGCGTGGATGGGAAGCTGTTGTCCTTGGATGAGGACATCCCACTGGAAAAGAACAAGAAGCACGACATCGAAGTGGTCGTGGACCGGCTGGTGTTGAAGGATGGGATCGCCAAGAGGTTGGCCGATTCCCTGGAGACCGCTTCCAAGCATGGGGAGGGGGTCGTCAAGGTCCTGGTCGGATCCGGGGAGAAAGAAGAGGAACACCTCTTTTCGGAACATTTCGCTTGTGTGCATTGTGGCTTGAGCCTGGAGGAACCGGCGCCCCGGAGTTTTTCTTTCAATAATCCCCACGGTGCTTGTCCGGCCTGCACGGGCATGGGCTACAAGATGGAGGCCGAGGAGACCCTGGTCCTGGATCCGGAAAAGTCCATTCAGGAGGGGGCGGTCCTTCCTTACGCCAACCCCCGGGCCCTTTATTACCAAAACCTGATCGAGGGGGTCTGCCAGCACTTTGGAGTCCGCCAGGATGTACCGTTCAAGAAACTTCCCGAGAAGGTCCGGAAGGCCATCCTTTTGGGGACCGAAGAGGAGATCGAGTTCCGGGTCCAGAAAGGGACCTACCGCCAGAAATTTTGGGGTCCCTTCGAGGGCGTGATCCCGAACCTGGAAAGGCGCTTCCACGAGACCGATTCGGAATCCATCCGCGAGGAGATCGAGGATTTCCTCATCAGTAAACCCTGCCGGTCCTGCAAGGGGACCCGGTTGAAACCGGAAAGCCTTGCTGTGACGATCGAGGGAATGAGCATCATTGATGTGACCCGTTTCTCGGTGAAAAGGTGCCTGGAGTTCTTCGAGGGGCTCAAGTTCGACGCGAAGTCCATGGCGGTGGGCGGGCAGATCCTCAAAGAAGTGAAAAGCCGCTTATCGTTCCTCAAGAACGTGGGCTTGGATTACTTGACCCTGGACCGAATGACCGCGACCCTTTCAGGCGGTGAGGCGCAGCGTATCCATTTGGCCACGCAGATCGGGAGCGCTTTGGTCGGGGTCCTTTATATCCTGGATGAACCTTCCATCGGCCTTCATCAACGCGACAATGCCCGTTTGCTGGATACCTTGAAGCGCCTCCGGGACATTGGCAACTCGGTCCTTGTGGTCGAGCATGACGAGGACACCATGGAAGAGGCCGATTTCATCGTGGACATGGGGCTCGGGGCCGGTGTGGAGGGCGGAGAAGTGGTGGCATCCGGCTCCTTGTCCGACATCCTGGCCCATCCCCGGTCCTTGACGGGACAATATCTTTCCGGGAAGAAGCATATCCCCGTCAATTCCCGCAAGGAATTTCCCTTCGAAAAGGAGTTGGTCCTCAAGGGCGCGCGCCTGAACAACTTGAAGGACCTGACGGTCCATTTCCCCCTGGGATGCCTGGTGGCCGTGACGGGTGTTTCCGGCTCCGGAAAAAGCACCTTGGTCATGGAGACCCTCTACCCCGCGCTCCTGCACCAGCTCTACGGATTGCGGATGAAACCTGAAGGCTATGAAAGTCTCGATGGGGTGGGCCATATCGACAAGGTGATCGAGATCGACCAATCACCCATTGGTCGGACGCCCCGGTCCAATCCGGCCACTTATACGGGCCTTTTCACCCATATCCGGGACCTTTTCGCCCAACTGCCCGAGTCCAAGGCCCGTGGTTACAAGGAAGGGCGTTTCAGCTTCAACGTCAAGGGTGGCCGCTGTGAGGCTTGCGAAGGGGATGGGGTATTGAAGATCGAGATGCACTTCCTGCCCGATGTTTATGTTCCTTGCGAGGTCTGCAAAGGGAAGCGCTACAACCGGGAAACCTTGGAGATCCAATACAAAGGAAAGAACATCGCCGAGATACTGGGGATGAGCGTCAGCGAGGCGTTGCCCTTCTTCGTTGCCATTCCGAAGGTCAACCGCATCCTGGAGACCCTCCGGGACGTGGGCTTGGGCTATATCAAGATCGGACAGGCGGCCACGACCCTTTCGGGTGGGGAGGCCCAACGGGTCAAACTATCCACGGAACTCGGGAAGCGGAGCACGGGACGGACCCTCTATATCCTGGATGAACCCACGACGGGCCTGCATTTCGCCGATGTCCACCATTTGATCGTGGTCTTGAAACGCCTCGTGGAAGCCGGGAACAGCGTGGTGGTCATCGAACACAATCTGGACGTCATCAAGACCGCCGACCATATCATCGATTTGGGACCCGAGGGCGGCGAGGAGGGTGGAGATTTGGTCGCGGCCGGGACCGTGTCCCAGGTGATGGAGAGCACCCGGTCCCATACCGGAAGGTTCCTTGCCGAGAAGGTCAAAAAGGACCTCCAACGGCTGAAAAAGCAGGGCAAACAGACGGTTCTTGCGGGAAATCTGCGT
>DASZRK010000048.1 GCA_035549195.1 bacterium | reverse complement strand
GTCCAAGGTCCAGGACCAAAAGGTCGAAATTCCCCTTTTGGAGGAGTTCCCAACCCTTGGCGCCCGAATCCGCCGTCTGGACCAGGAACCCTTCCCGTTGGAAAAGGTCGCGCGTCAATGTGGCGACCGCCCTATCGTCCTCGATCATCAGAATGGATGTCGGCATGGCGGCTCCTTTCAATAACGGCGGGGTTGCTTGGGCAGCACCACGCGAAAGCGGCTTCCCTGGCCCAGCACGCTCTCGACCGCCACCCGGCCCCCATGGGCCTCGCAGAGGCCCTTGACGATGGTCAGTCCCAATCCGCTTCCCTGGCGGGCGGGGGAGCCCTTGGGCTGGTGGACCCGGAAGAACTTCTCGAAGATCCGTTCATGGAAGGCCGGGTCGATCCCCACCCCCGTATCCCGCACCTCCAGGACGAAGTCCCCGTCCTCCTCGGAAAGGACCACCTCCACCTCGCCCGAGGGGGTGAACTTGATGGCGTTGGAGACCAGGTTCAGGACGATCTGCCGGAACATGGTAACGTCCGCCGAGAGGGAAATGTAATGGGACCTTTTCACCAGGGAAAGCCGCAGGCCCTTCTCGCGCGCCTGGGGCTGGTAGAGGTCCACGATCTCCTTGACGTGGGCGAAGACATCGACCGGTTCGGGAAAGGGATCCACCTTGGCCGCTTCGATCCGGGCGGTGGTCAGGAGGTTGTTGATGAAATCCGTCAGATGGGCGGCGCTATTGGAGACCAGGAGCAGGTATTCGGCCTGCTTCTCGGTCAGCGGTCCCGCCTCCCCGCCCTGGAGGAAATTGATGGCGCTACGGATGGCGTGCAGGGGCGTGCCCAGGTCATGGGTGACCCCGGCGGTGAAATCCCGCTTCATCTCGTCCAGTTCCTTCAACTGGGTGGTCATGACGTTGAAATCCCGGGCCAGGTCGCCGATCTCGTCCCGGCGGTCCACCTCCACCAAGGCGCTCAATTTCCCCTCCCGCACCAAGTGGGTGCCGTCCCGGATCTTGCGAAGGGGAGCGGCCAATTGTCGGGCCAGGAGGACGGAAAAAAGCAGGCCCAGGCCCAGTGCACCGCCCCCGGCGATGGCGCCCAACAGGAGGCCCCGGGATGTCTGGTCCCGCAGGTCCTTGTCCAAAGCCGCCAGGGAATAACCGATCCAGACCCGTCCCGGCTCCCCCTTTCCCGCGGGGACCGGCGCGGACCATTCGACCACTTCCGTCCCATCCTTGAGGAACCGGCGGTCCGGAACGGTTCGGTCCGCCCGGAATTCTTCCCTTTGATACAGGGCCGGGAGAACCACCTTGGCGCCGATACCCGGGTTGGAATAGACCACGAAGGATACGGCGGGCTCCCGGACCATGGCGCGCATCAGGTTCAGGACCGCCACATCCTCGCGCTGGAGCATGGATTCCTTGGCCGCCAGGGTGAAATCCATCAGTTCCTTTCGCTGGGCTTCCCGGGTCTGACGAAGGTAGAGGATACGGGAACCCTCCCAAAGGAGCCCGTAACCCGTCAGGATCGAAAGAAGGGCGACCCCGCCATGGGTGAGGAAAAAACGCAGGGTCAATTTCACCGTTTGTCCTCCATCTTGACCCGGGCCAGGTTGTTAAGGGCGTTCAAGTTGAGCGGATCGATCTTCAGGACTTCTTCCCAATAACGTTGGGCCTCGACGCTGTCCCCTGCCGCATAGGCCTTCAAGCCCCTTTGGAGCAGGGCTTGGGCCCTGGCCTTTTGGTCCTCGGTCAAGGTCTGGGGACGTTCCTCGGTCGCGGCCAAGTTGTCCCGGGCCAGGGCATTGGAAGGGTCCTTCCCCAACATGGATCGCCAGGTCTCCCGGGCCAGGTCCAGCCGGCCTTTGCTCCGGTAGATCTCGGCTTCCACGGACATGCGTTCCAGGGAACGGTCCAGCGCCGGGGTCCCCTTTTCCGTGGAAGGGGAATAGGCCCGCGCGACGAATTGGAGGAAGGCGTCCTTCGGATAAAGGGCCAGCGCCTTGCGGAGGTTCCGGTTGGCCCCGGCCCGGTCCCTTTTCTTGATCAGTTGGACCGACCTTTCGAGCAGGTCGCGGACCCGGGGGTCCGAAAGGGCCCCTTGCTTCAAGGCCTTCGTCACCTGCTCCTTGGCCCGGACATAATCCCCCTGCCCCGGATCCAAGGTGGCCGCCCATTCATAGTCCTGTTCCGCCTCCCGGAAATAACCCTGTTCCTCGGCCTTCCGGCCCCGTTGGAAGAAGACCTGCGCCCGCTGCTGGTTGTAACGGCGGAGGGCCTCCGAACGCCCGGAAAGGGCGGTGGAGTCCTGGGGC
Organism: bacterium; assembly: GCA_035549195.1. Lineage (NCBI taxonomy): Bacteria > bacterium. The sequence continues at coordinate 5,214 of DASZRK010000048.1, read as the reverse complement.
CGAAGAAGACAGGCTTGCTGGTAATCCCAAAAGGCGTCCTTCCATTTGGATTCGGCCGAGGCTTTCTTGGCCCGGTCCATCAGGTCGGCCCAGACTTGGTTCTCCCGGTTCCCCGTATCCCACGCGAAGGCCACCTCCAACAGGTGGCTCCCCGGGACGCCCACCCCCGAAACCGACGGGGACCCTCCCCACGAGAACTGGTAGGCATAATCGAGCGACAACCCCTCGTCGGTCCACCCGAAGCCCAAAGCCCCGGTCCGGGAATCCCCGCCCGCGCGAAGGGAAAGGTTCCAACGGACCCAGGTCCACTCGATCCCCCCCTGGGTCTCCCAGTGGTCCCCATCCAGGGATTGGGCCAGGGTGATCTCCAGGGGATCCGTTCCGAACGGCGGACGGATCGCCGCCCCATAGCGGAGGATCGGATCCACCCGATCGACCCCGATCACGCCCAGGTTGGGCCGGTTCAGGTCCTCCCCCGAGACGCCGAGGGTGCACCAGCGCCAAGGATCGAAAAGCGCGCCCGCGCCGATCGAAAAGGCCTGGGCCGTGACCTGGCCTGCGGAAACACCGGCCAAGGGGGCCGCTAGGGTGAACTGCTGGCGCAGGAAGGAAAGGTCGATCCCCAACCGCAGGTGTTCCAAGGCCGTCCCCGGTCCGAAGGCCTTGCCGAAGGCGGCCTTCACCCGGTCCTGTTGGAGCGCGTCCGCGGTGAAGTGGTCGAGGGAGAATCCCATCGCTTCCTCGGGGTCCAGCGGGAGGACCGCCGAAATGTTCCCCGTGGAGAGATCGTCGCCCTCGATGCCGGAGAAAAGGTTCTCATAGCGGGCGCTGATCCGGTCCCGGTCCGCTCCCGCCAATCCCGCCGGGTCGTTGGACAACGCGGAAGTTCCGTCGGGGCAAGCCACCGCGTTCCCCCCGATCCCCGCCTCCCGGGCGGCGGGGCTGAAATCCAGGAAGGCCCCCCACCCGGGACCTTTTGGAACCACCAGGACGGAAAAGCCCAATAAGGCGATCGTCACCAGCCGTTCGGACGCAGCGGACATGGACAGGGACCTTTCAGGGTCTTATCGGATTTTCAACTCGGTCAGCGGAGCACCGTCACGGTCCCGCGTTCCACTCGGTCGTCGGCTTCCAAAAGAAAGAGATAGACCCCGGACGGAACGGTCCGCCCGCCGTTATCCTTCCCGTCCCAGGCCACGGCCGCCCCCGGCCCGAAAACCATGGACCTCACCTCCCGGCGATGCAGGTCGACGATCAAAAGTTTCCCCGCTCCATGGGAAGGCGGCAACTGGAAAAGGGCCTGGTGGTCGGTCGAAAGGTCCGGGGTGAAGGGGTTCGGCCAGACCAAGTGCCCTCCCGGAGGGGTGGGTGTCGGGGTGACCAGGACCGTGGGAGTAGGGGTCCAAGTGAGGGTGGCGGTGGGATCCGGGGTCGTGGTCAGGGTAGGGGTCCCGGTCGGGGGAACAGGTGTAGGGGTCCGGGTCCAGGTCGGCGTAAAGGTCCGGGTCGGTGTGACGGTGCGGGTCCAGGTCGGGATGGGGGTGGTCAAGGTCATGATGCAGACATGGTCGAAAGTCGCGGTGGTCGGGGAATCATTGACCCCGCTCCAGACCATCAAGCCATAGGTCAGGGTTTGGCCCGCCCCTAGGTTCGAGGAGAGGTCGTATTCGTTCAAGACGGTCCAAGTGGACCCATTGGTCGAAGTGGCCGGATAGATCCTCCCGTTCCAATCCTGGAGCCTTAGATAAACGGGAAGGCTGGCCGATCCCGTCTGCTGGATGGACAGGTTCCCGCCGCCGGTCCGGGTGGCGAAATCGTCCTTGGACCCGGAAGTTCCCCTCAACCAGAAAAAGGCGCCATCGCCCCATGCCGAGGTCCCTCGACGGATATAGATCCCGATCCCGGTGTCCGAGCTCTTCTCACCGCTCAGACCCGTGATGCGGGCCTGGACCTGTCCGTTACCGACCAAGGTGAGATGGGCCGACTCCCCCTGTTCGTGGTCCTGGGTCGTGGAGAAATCTCCATCCCCCGACAAGGTATAGGTCCCGAAGCTCGTCGAAAGATGCCCCGATGCCCCGCCCCAAGCCTCCGGGGTCAAGGAGGGATTATTCGGGCATTGGGCCCGGATCATCGGGGCCCAGGTCCCGAGGGCCAAGAACGTTATCAGAACGGGAACGAGTTTTGTTTTTGGGGGGACGATGGTCCCGAGCACCATGGATGCCTCACGGTTGGTCTTGAGGCATCCTAACATAGGGGCAAAAAAAATCCGGAGGGGCTCCCGACGATCGGGTCCTTGGGTTCAGGTTTTCCCTGGGCCCGGTTCAGGAAAAGGGCTTTTTCGGCCGGGTCCTGACGGTGGGCGTCAGCCTTTTCCGGTGACAAGCACCGGGCGGCGGTTCGCGTAGGAGATGTTGAGCAGGATCCCCACCGCGGCGAAGCTGAAGACCAGGGACGAACCGCCGTAGCTGATGAAGGGCAAGGTCAGGCCGGTCACCGGCAGCAGTCCCACGGTCATCCCCACATTGATGACGATCTGCACGGTGAACATGCCGCCGATCCCCAGGGCCAGGAGGGAACCCTCGCGGTCACGGGCCTTGCGGGCGATCTCGAAACATTTTTGGATCATGAAATAGTAGAGCCCCAGCACCACCAGGCAGCCGACGAAACCCCACTCCTCCCCGATGACGGCGAAGATGAAATCCGTGTGATGTTCCGGGATGAAGGAAAGCTGGGTCTGGGTCCCTTGCATGAATCCCTTGCCTGAAATGCCGCCGGACCCGATGGCGATGACCGACTGGATGATGTTGTAACCCGCCCCCAAGGGGTCGTCCTGCGGGTTGATGAAGACCTCCAGGCGCTCCTTCTGGTAATCCTTGAGGAAGTGCCAGATGAAAGGGGTGGAGGCCAGGGCCATCAGCGCCATGGAACCGAGCCATTTGACGGGAAGCCCCCCCACATACATCAAGACGAAGGATACCGGGATCAGCAGGAGCGCCGACCCCAGGTCCGGCTGCTTGAGGATCAGGAAAAGGGGCACTCCCAGCATGGCCAGGAGGAAAAAAAGGCTCCTCATATAATAAAGCTCGATGGTCCGGCTCCCGATGTAACGGGCCAGGAAAAGCAGGAGCGACAATTTCGCCAGTTCGGAGGGCTGATAGGAAAGGAGCCCCAGCTTGATCCAGCGCTTGGCCCCGTTGGTCTCGTCCCCCAGGACGAACACGAGAAGCAGGGAGAGGATCGCGAAGGCGTAGAAGATATAGGCCGCCTCCATCCAGAAGCGGTAGTCGATGCGTGAAAAGACCCACATGCCCAGGAGCGAGATGAAGAACCAGAAGACCTGCTTTTTCCAAAGCTGGGAGATGTCGGCCGAATGGGAGGTGGCCGAAAAGACCACCACCGCCCCGATGGCGGAAAGGGCCAGGACCTCGGTGATGAGGCCCCAGTCCACGCCCTTGAAATAGGTTTTGAAGAGGGCCTTGATCATCGGTCCATTCCATTCACGGTCTTCATCCTTTTACGGCGCCACGCCCATGACCGGGGTCGGGGCCGCCACCGGGGTGCCTTCTTCCGTTCCCGGGGTAGGCGTCTGCCAGGGGGTCACTTCCTGTCCCAACTCCAATTCCATCAGCCGTTTGGCGATGGGAGCCGACACGATACCACCCTCCCCGCCGTTCTCCACCATCACGATGATGGCCAAGCGCGGGTCGTCCGCCGGGGCGTAACAGGTGAACCAGGCGTGGTTGTCCCCGTGGGGGTTCTCGGAGGTGCCGGTCTTCCCCGCCACCTGGACCCCCGCCACCCGGGCCTTCTTCCCGGTCCCTTGGTTGGAACTCACCACCTTCTCCATGGTGGCCTTGATGAACTTGAGGTCCTCCGGGTCGATGTCGACGGTGCGCACCAGCTCGGGCTGCTTTTCGTAGAGGGTCCGTCCCGTCACCCGGTCCACCACCCGGTAGAGCAGGTGGGGCCGGAAGAGTTTCCCGTCCATCGCCAGGCTGGCGGTCACCCCCAGCATCTGCAGGGGGGTCGTTAAAAGATATCCTTGGCCGATGCTGGTGTGGATGGTGTCCCCCGGGAACCAGGGCTGTCCCTGGGTCTTCTGCTTCCATTTGGGGTCGGGCACCAGGCCCGGAAGCTCGGCGTCCAGATCGATCTTGGTCCTGGACCCAAGCCCGAACTCCTTGGCCATCCGCTGGATCCGGTCGATCTTGACCTGCAGCCCCAATTGGTAGAAGAAGATGTCGCAGGACTCGATGATCGCCCTCTCCAGGTTGACCCACCCGTGCCCCGACAGCCTCCAACAACGGTAGGGCCAGACCGTGTACCAATAAATGCCCCGGCAGAGGAAGACCTTATTGAGGTCGATGACCTTGTCCTTGAGGGCCGCCAGGGCGGTGACCAGTTTGAAGACCGATCCCGGGGGATAAAGTCCCTGGATGGCCCGGTCCTGCAGGGGATGGTCCTTGTCCTTCAGCAGTTCGTTCCAATCCTTGAAGGAAATGCCGCTCACGAAATTGTTCGGGTCGTAATTGGGGTGGCTGACCAGGGCCAGGACCTCCCCGGTTTGGGGGTTCTCCACCACGATGGAGCCGACCTGGTCCCCCAACAGGTCCTCCGCCAGCTTTTGGAGCTTCCAGTCGATGGAGAGCTTGAGGGTATGGCCCTGCCGGGGTTTGCGGTAATCCAGGACCCTTCGCTGGGTACCGGTGGCGTCCACCTGCACCTCGACGCCCCCGTTCTGGCCCCGGAGGATCCGGTCGTAGATCCGCTCCACGCCCTTCTTGCCGATCTGGTCGCCGGGCTGGTAGCCGCTGTCCTTCAACCGGGCCAATTCATCCTCGTTGATGTCGCCGATATAGCCCAGGATGTGGCTGGCCAAGTCCCCGTGGGGGTAATAACGCTCGGGCTCCATCTGGATATAGACCCCCGGTAAATGGACCCGGTTCTCCTCGATCTTGGCGACCAATTCCCGGTCCAAATGGGATTGGATGCGGATGGGCTCGAACCGGCGCCTTTGGCGGCGGCTTTCCACCAGGTCTTCCAGGGAGGACAGGGGTTCCTCCAGGATCTGGCTGAGTTTCTGCAGGGTGGAACCATAGGTCTTGATGTCCGCCGGGACCAGGAAGAGCGAATAGGTCGGGACATTGGTCGCCAATACCTCGTTGTGGCGGTCGGTGATGAGTCCCCGGGGCGCCCGCTGGGGGATCAGGCGGA
>DASZRK010000047.1 GCA_035549195.1 bacterium | reverse complement strand
CGGGGGCCAAGACCTTCCTCCTGCCCGGTCCCTTGCCGGGGTTCAAATATGGCCTCAAGGAACGGGTCGGGCCCTTCCTGGCGAACCTGAACGCCGGAGCCATGTCGAGCGCCTGGAAGGTGGATCGGGTAAGGGAAATGGCGGATCGACCCGAAGTGATCAGGGCGCTCCTGGACCCGCGGGTTTTTTTGGAGCAGGAAGCCTTCACCGAAAAGGCGCCTGGGGGAGGGTCGGTGGTGTTGTCCCCGGCCCGGCGTTCGGCCGTCGGCCAGGGTCCGTCGCTTTGGGAGAAGGCGAGCGCCCTTTTCGACCGCTGGTTCAAGGAGCCGACGACCATCACCGAGAACCGTCCTTCGCCTTGCGAGGCCCAGTTCGAGGTCTCCTGTGAGAGACCCGGGTATTTGGTGTTCGACGAGTCCTTTTCCCCAGGGTGGCACGCCTGGGTGGACGGCCGTCCGGTGCCGATCTTCCGGGCCGACGCCCTTTTCATGGCCGTGCCCCTTTCCCAAGGCGGATTGGAGCGGGTGATGTTCCGTTACGAACCCAATTCCTTCCGTTTGGGGCTTTTTTTGAGCCTTTTGACCTGGTTCGGCCTGGCCTTCGGGTGTTTTTGGCGCCGCCTAAGGGATTAAAACCCTTTGTTTGCCCCCTTTTTTTAACATTTTAAAGTTCGGCTATTCGGGTAAATTTTTCGGAAATTTACCCGATGTTTCCGGCGCTCCCAGATAGAATATCGGCCATTCAAAACCAATCAACGCCCGATCCCAGCCACTTTGGAAGCCTATTTGAAATCGGTTTTCCCAAAATCTTGGTCCCTTCTATTGTTACTGGGAATAGCCTTCTTGACGGGCTGCGGCAATAACGCCCAATCGCCGGTGGCGCCCGTGCGTCCCGAGTCCCTGACCGTCTCCATCCCCCTTTCTTCCGAGATCAAAGCCAACCTCCTGGGTTCGTCCACCAACGACCTGCTTTACCGCTTCACGGCAAAGGGCCAAAGCCCCATCGCCGGTTCGGTGGGGCCCTTCAGCACCTCCGGAAGTTCGGGCTCGGTCTTCTTCAAGGCGACCCTCCCTTCGGGCCCGGATTGGCTGTTGGCGGTGGAGTTGGTGGACCACCCCACCCAGGGACCCCTGGCCCTGGGGGCCGCCGATCTGCCCAGCGGAAGTTCCACGGGTTCGGTCTCCATCGAGATGGGTTCCATCGCCCGCAACTGCTACAACATCTCGACCTGGAACGACCCCTCCGGTTCCTCCTTTTCCTTCATGAACGAGGCCCTGACCCCGTCCACCATGGCCGGGGGATATGACATCTCGCTGAACCCCAACGGGAGCGGGGGATTCGTCCTCCAGGCGATCGGCGCGGCGGTCAGCATCGCCTACCTGGGGAACGGCCCCCTGGTCGATTTCGCTTCGGCGCCCGTATCCGGTTATCTGGGCGATTCCGGCTCAGCCAAGTTGACGGCGGGGGCCGGGGTCTCCATCCTCCAGAACAACGACGTCTATTGCGTCCAGTTGGGGGCCACGACCCACGCTTGGCTTCAGGTCATCAACTCCGGTTCCACCCTGCAGGGACCGTCCTTCCGTTTCCGCCTCAACACCACCGTCCCCTATTACGCCTACGACCGGATCACCTCCGATACGTCGGGTAACTGCATCACGCCCTATCCCACCTACACCGCGACCGCCACCGATACCTTCACGCCCACCGTGACCGCCACCCCGACCCTGAGCCCCACCTTCACCGGTACCTTCACGGACACCGATACGCCCACCATCACCGATACCCCGACGGCGACTTCCACCGGGACCGACAGCTGGACCCCGACCGATACGCCGACGTTCACCGCCACCTCGAGCGCAACCCCCACGCCGACCCTGACCTTCACCGACACCGCGGTCAATACCGCCACCGACACGGCCACCTCGACGACTTCCTCCACCCCCACCTCCACGCCGACCTTGACCCCGACCTCCAGCCCCACCGCCACTTCCACCTTTTCGGCCACCGATACCGCGTTCAATACGGCGACCGATACAACGACGGATACGGCCACTTCCACCGCCACCTCCTCCCCGACCGCCTCGGCCACCGATTCGCCCACTTGGACGGCCACTTCCACCACCACGTCCACGCCCACCGACACCTTCGCCAATAGCCCGACCTCCACGGGGACCTCGACCGCCTCCTCGACCGCGACGGACAGCGCGACGGACACCGTTTCCTCGACCGCCACCCCCTCGGCGACCGATAGCGCCACCGACACGGCCTCCTCGAGCCCGACCGATTCGGCCACCGCCACCGCGACCCAGACCCCCACCGATACGGCCACGGACACGGCCACCGACACCGCGACCCCCTGGGATTGCCTTGCCAACGCGCTGCCGGTCTCCATCTGGGCGCCGGTGAACGGCGATTTGAGCACCCAGCCGGACCATTACCAGATCGATGATTACGGCGTGGGATCGGGGGATTACGTCTACCGGTTGGTGGTCAACAGCCCGCAGAACCTCCATTTCCAGGTCTGCACCAGTGACCCGAACGGGGATACGGTCCTTTACCTCTTGTCCAATTGCGATCCGGCGAACCCGCAAGAGCTCAACTTCAACGACGATACCGAGGACCAGGCCTGCGGGCCGAACAACGGCCTGAATTCCGATTTCGACCAGTTCCTGTCGCCGGGGACCTATTACGTGGTGGTGGATGGTTTTGACAATGGCTGGCAGGGGCCCTTCACCCTGAGCATCACCCAAGCGGGCGTGACCCCGACCCCCACCCCCGACCAACCGATCCTGGATATCACGGCCAACATCGACGGGGCGCCGGTGACGGGGGATACCACGGACCTGGCCGATACCTTCAGTGCCGCCCTGGGCGATGGGGGGAGCTTCGGGGACGGGGCCCAGGACCAGGGCTTCTCCTTCACCCTGGCGACCGATTCCCGCCTCTTCATCAATGCCTGCGGATCCGGCTTCGACACGGTGCTCACCCTGACCGACTCGACGGGGGCGACCGTGGTCGGCCTGGGGGATGACTCGAATTATTGCGGCGGCACCCGGTCGACCCTGGCCACGGGCCTCCTGGCCGCGGGGACCTATCGCCTATACCTGGACGGTTACGGACCGGGCGATTACGGTCCCTACCAGCTGACCCTTTCGACCTTCGCCCCGGTCACCTCCATCGTGACCTCCGCCGCGCCCGTGACCGACGGCGTCAACAACACCGATGACACCTATTTCTCCAACGCCACCGACCTGGGCGGGGTCTCGGTGGGGACGGATGCGGCGGCCCAGGGCCGGGTGAGGTACCAGTTGAGCGACGTGAACGTGTGGAAGTTCACGGCCTCCTCGGACGGCCTCTACACCTTCTCCCTGGACGGGTTCGACGAAGCGGGGGCCAACAAGGACCGGGTGGCCTTCGACCTCTATGACGGCAACAAGAAGCTGGTGGATGTATCGCCGGGCACCGACACCCTGGACCAACTGGCCAAGCCCCTGGCGGCGGGCACCTATTACGTCGCGGTCTATGCCATCGCCGATGGGTCCGACGGGGACTACCGTTTGACGGTCCAGCAATCCGGGTCCTATACGCCCTCGACGACCTATCCCCCGACGGGCACGCCCAGCGCCACTCCGACGGCGACCCCCACGGGGACCTTGTTCGCCTCCCCCAGCCCCACGCCGGGCGGGACCCAGGACATCACGTCCTTCATCGACACCGGCAACTTGATCTACGGGACCACCTCGGGCGGCCAGGACCACACCAGTGAGGCGGTCAACGGCGATTCCTGGGGCGTGGGAGCCCCCGACGTGACCTATAAATTCACCCTCACCGAACCCAAGCAGATGCGTTTCGAGCTGACGACCGACGTCTATTACACGGGTTCCATGTACACCAGCGCCGCCGGGGTGCTTTACCTCAGGACCAAGCCGAACGACCCCTCGACGACCATCGCCCTGACGGACCCCAATTTCGTCTACTATTCCTATTACTACCAGTTCTGGCAGACGCCGCCGCTGATCACCACCCGCCTGAAACCCGGCACCTATTACCTGGTGGTGGACGGCTCCACCTACAACGATCAGGGCGGGTTCAACCTGAAGGTCTCCACCTTCACCCCCAACTGCAACTTGGCCCCCGTTTCCCTGCCCAAGCCCATCCAGGCCGCCTCCAACGACCAGAACGACCTGGCGACCGCCACCGACCTGGGGACGGTCTCCGCGGGGACGGACGCGGTGGGGGCCGGCAGCATCCGCTATTACCTGGACAACCAGGACAATACCTGGCATTTCACGGCCGGCACCGACAACGGCCTCTACACCATCTCCACGGACTGCTATGACGACGGGTCGGGCGCCGCGAAGGTCGACTTCGAGCTGTGGAATTACGACACGACCTATGGGGTCACCCAGGTCTACCAGTACTCGCCCAATCCCGGGTCCTCCCCCAACAGCCTCACGACCCAGCTCCCGGCCGGGGACTATTGGGTGGTAGTGCACGCCGATGATGCTTACGGCCTGGGCACCGACGGGGACTACCACCTGGTCATCCAGGGCGGCGGGGTCGCCACCGCGACCGATACGCCCACGGACACCTTCACCCCCACGGTCACCCCGACCCTGGTCGCTTCCTCGAACATCATCGGCGTCAACCTGCCCCAGGGGGTCGCGGTCGATCCGTCCCAGAACGTCTTCGCGACCTCGCAGGGCTATGTCCTGGAGTTCCCCTACTCGGGCGGGGTCTATGGGGCGCCGGTGACCCAGGTGACCGTGGGATATACGGGGATCATGGCCGCCAATGGCGCGGGGACCACGATATATGCCGAGAACAATTACAACAGCATCGGGATCTACGGCTGGAACGGGAGCCAGTTCGTGACGGTGGGCACCATCACGGGGCTTTACTATCCGGAACAGGTGAGCCTGGACGCCGCGGGGAACCTCTATGTGGCGGACACCAACAACTATTACATCAAGAAATTCAACGCGGCCGGCGGGTTCCTGACCCAGTGGTCCACCTATGTCTATCCCTACTATTCCTACCCGACCGGTGTGGCGGTGGATGGGGCCGGGAACCTCTTCATTTCGATGTATGGGGCCAACGAGATCGTGAAATGGGATCCCGCGGGCAGCCCGATCGCCCAATGGGGGATCACGGGGGCCGGGGACGGCCAATTCAACGGCCCCTACAACATCGCCATCGATCCCTCGGGCCACGTCTTCGTGGCGGACGCCAACAACGAGCGCATCCAGGAGTTCGACGGACAAGGGAACTTCATCGGGAAGTGGGGAAGTTACGGGACGGGCTCGGGACAGTTCTACAACGCCAACACCGTGGTCTCGGACGCCTTCGGGAACATCTACGCGACCGATTATTCCAATAACCGGGTCCAAAAGTTCTCCGTTTCCTCCTTGCCCGCCACCCCGACCCTGACTCCTACGGCGACCTCCACCCCGACGGCCACCGCGACTTCCACGCCCCTGCCGGACCAGGACGTCAGTTCCCACATCACCTCCGGCCTGCCGGTGCCGGGCGACACCACCGGGGCCTTCCCCGGCGCCGGGGTGACCGTGGGCGGGGACGGTTTCGGCCTGGGGTCCGGACAGGCGGTCTATACCTTCACCCCGCCCGCCGACGGCCAATATTTCATCAGCCTTTGCGGCGCTCCCTTCGACAGCGTCCTTTACCTGACCGATGCCTCGGGAACCTCGGTGATCTCACTGGCGGACGATTCGCCCTATTGCGGGACCCCGGCCAGCTCCCTGGTGACCGGGACCCTCTCGGCGGCCAGCCAGTACCGCCTGGTGGTGACCGGCTTCGGGTCCGGCGACTTCGGGGCCTATAGCCTGGTCCTGGCGCCCTTCAGTCCCTTGACCACCGTGGCCACCGGGGCCTCCCCGCTCTCCTCGGGCGTGACCGACATCGATGACGCCTACTTCACGAACGCCACCGACCTGGGGACCGTCTCCTCGGGCCTGGACGCCGCCGGCACGGGCAACGTGAACGACCACCTGAACCCCGTCAATACCTGGAAGTTCACCGCCGGGTCCGACGGGACCTACCTCATTACCGTGGACGGCTATGACGACGGAACGGGCAAGGACCTGGCCGCCTTCGACCTCTACGACGGCTCGGACCGGTTCCTGGGCGCCTCGGGCGACGGCACCCCGTCGAACCAGGTGCTGATGAACATGACCACGGGCCAGGTCCTCAAGATCGCGGTCTATTCGGCCGCCGACGGGTCCGACGGCAACTACCGCCTGGTGGTCCAGAACACCTCCTCCACCTTCCTCACCCCCACCGGGACCCCGACCCCGGCCCCGACGCAGGTGATCCAGGACATCACCGCCAATATCGACGGACCGGAGATCCTGGACGACACCACGGGCCATCCGGACAACTACAACCAATCGGCCACCATCGTGGGCGAGGGCACCTACGTGGAAACCTGGGGGGATGGAGCCCCCGATATCGCCTATCGTTTCACCTTGACCCAGCCCAAGGCCCTGAAGATCGACTTCGGGCCCTATGGCCGGTCGGTGGACTTCACGGTCTATCTGCGCACCAAGCTGAACGACCCCTCCTCGGTCCTGGCCCTGGCGGACGATCCGGAATCCGAGGATCCGATCATGGTCACCCGGACCTTGAAGCCGGGAACCTACTACCTGATCCTGGACGGAAGGAATGAGGACGCCCAAGGGCCCTTCCGCCTGTCCCTCCAGACCTTCCAACTGGGATGCGGCTATTACGGCACCCAGGCGCCGGTCCAGGAGGTCGAACCCAACGATTACAATTACGGCTACACGAGCTATACGACCCTTTCTTCCTCGCTTTCCGCCGGGCAGACGGTCGTGGGCAAGGGAAGTGTGGGCTTCTACCGGGATGGGACCGATTCCTGGTTCTTCCACGCCCCCGACGACGGTCTTTTCTACAACATGGCCTTGGATTGCTACGACGACGGCACCCATCCCCAGCGCATGGGCTTCGACCTTTACCAGTGGCAGGGCGGGGAGAATTCCTGGTCCTTCTACGACTCCTCCGCCGATACCACCTATCCCAACGGTCTGGGCGAGACCCTGCCCGCGGGCGATTACTTAGTGGTGGTCTATAGCAACGCCAACGGCACCGACGGGGACTACCGCCTGGTCGTCGAGGCGGGGGCCGTTCCGACGCCCACCGGCACCCCGACCGACACCCTCACCCCGACGGACACCCCCACGCCGGGCGTTCCCTTGGCCCCGCCGCCTTTCCTGACCCAGTGGGGCGCGCTTTACGATCCCTTCTATTATCCCTTGGGCGCGGCCATGAACCCGGCCGGCACGGTCCTTTACGTGACCGACTCGGTCAATGGGCGGGTGGAAAAATTCGACCCCTACGGCAACTACCTGGGCGACCTGGGCTATGGTCCCGGGTCGGGTTCGGGCCAGTTCTCGGGCCCCAACGGGATCGCGGTCGATCCTTGGGGGAACATCTACGTGGCGGATTCCTACAACCACCGGATCGAGAAGTTCAAGGCCGACGGCACGCCCGATGGCTGGCTGGGGACCAACGGGGTGTATGGGGCCAAGCAGGGCCAGTTCAACACGCCTTCGGGGCTCGCGGTGGACGGCGCGGGGAACCTTTATGTGTCCGACACGAACAACTACCGGATCCAGAAGTTCGACGCCCAGGGCCGATTCATCGTCCAATGGGGGACCTTGAACCCGAGCCCGAGCAGCAAAGGCCGCTACTATCCGCCGCGCGGGATCGCCGTGGACGGCTCCGGGGCGGTCTATGTGGTCGGTGACAACACCTCCCAGGTCATGAAATACCAGCCCCAGAACGGCGGCCGGAGCTATTCGAACGCCGTCGGATCGGACATCCCGGGCGGCCTGGGACAAGGCTATGGGCTGGCGGTCGACGGGGCCGGGCACCTTTTCGTGACCACCTATTACAACCTGTCCGAATTGGACCTGAACGGGAACCTGCTGGCGCAGTGGGGCGGTTATGGCTATGGAAGCGGCCAGTTCTACTATCCCAACGGCGTCGCCCTGGGACCGGACGGCTCGGTCTATGTGGTGGATACCTACAACAACCTCATCCAGAAATTCGGCCAGTCGGTCCCGGTGGGGACGGCCACCTCCACGCCTTACCCGACATTCACCGCCACCCAGACCCCCGACGGCTCGACCCCCACCGATACCCCGACCCCCACCGATTCCCCCACCGCGACCTTCACTCCGACCGTCACATCGACCTCCACGCCAGTGGGGGTGGGTGGGGTCCCGGTGACCTTCACCGGGGACACGACCGGACTTTCGGACGCCCGTTCGGTCACGGTCAACGGGGATATCTGGGGCCAAGGGGCGCCCGACCGGGCCTATCAGGTCCACCTCTCCTCGCCCCAGGCCCTGTTCCTTTCGCTTTGCGGTTCCGGGTTCGACAGCGCCCTTTACGTCCTCGACGGGACCCAGCAGGTGATCGATTTCGCCGATGACTCTTCCTATTGCGGCGGGTCCTTGTCCGATCCCGCCCTTTCCTCCAGCCTCGTCACCGGGGTGCTCCCCGCCGGGGATTACACCATTGTGGTGGACGGGTTCGGGCTCGGTGAATACGGGGCCTTCTCGCTGGTGGTCTCTCCCTTCACGCCCCAGGCGGGCCCCTACAGCCCCGTTTCCTCCCCCCTGTCCTCGGGGGTGACGAACCTGGATGATGTGGGCTTCACGAACGCCACCGACCTGGGGACCCTGCCCGATGGCGGGGACCTGGTGGGCCTGGGCAATGTGAAGTATTGGCTCAAACCCGTGAACGTCTGGAAGTTCACCGTGGCCTATCCCGGGGAGAACGTCGAGGGGATCCTCGACGACTTCGATGACGCCTCCGGCAAGGCCCTGCTCGGTTTCGAGGTCTATGACGCCCAGGGGAACCAACGGGCGACCGTTGAGGGCGGGCATCCCGTGGACGATGGCTCCGGCGCCCTGGGCCCCGGCACCTACTATCTGGTGGTCTATGCCCTGTCCGACGGCAACGACGGGGATTACCGCCTGGTCCTCAAGGGACAGGGGCTCGCGGATACCCCGACCTTCACGCCCACCCTCACGGCCACCCCCACCAACAGCCCGACCCCGGGTCCGACCCAGGTGGCGGACATCACCGGGAACATCGACGGGGCCCCCGTGACGGGGGACACCACCGGGGCTCCCAACAACCACAGCGAATTCGCGACGGTCGGTGGTTCTCCGGCCTATTGGGGCGTGGACGGCCCGGACCGGGTCTTCAAGTTCACGCTGGCCCAGGCGAAGGAGCTCCTGTTCCAACTCACCTCCAACTCCAATAGCGCCATGCTTTACCTGCGCACGAAACCGGACGATCCCACCACGACCATCTCCCTGGTGGACAGTTCCGCCGTGTCCTATCTCGCGAACGGTTACTTGATCTCGATGGTGACGCCGCGTCTGGCGGCCGGGACCTATTACCTGGTCGTGGATTCGGATTACGATTACGACCAAGGGCCTTTCGTCCTCAAGGCGTCGGTCTTCCTGCCCCTATGCGGCCTGTCGCCGGCCTCCACTCCCCTTTCCATCGACCCGGCCTCCAACGACGGGAACAACCTGGCCAACAACACCTACCTGGGGACCCTCGGGTCGGGAGGCGATGCGGTCGGGTCGGGCAATGTCCGCTATTACCTGGGCGACCAGCAGAACGTCTGGCGCTTCACGGCGGTGGACAACGGCCTCTACAGGATCGCGGTGGATTGTTATGACGACAAGGGCGGTTGGGACAGCGTCGGGTTCGACCTGTTGGACGGGAGCGGGAATTTCATCGATTCCTCCGACGACAACTCCAGCCCCAATCAGCTGCTGGAGACCCTGAGCGGGGACTCGGACTATTACGTGGTGGTGGCCTCCAACCGGCCCGGCTCGGACGGTCATTACCACCTGGTGCTCCAAGGCCCCTCCACCCTGGCCTCGGCCAACCCGCCCGCCTATGTGACTTCCTGGACCGGTGGCGGTCCGGGCCCGATCGATCATTTCGGCGATCCCAATGGCCTGGCCCTGGACCATTCGGGGAACCTTTATGTGGCCGACGCCGGGAACGGACTGGCCTGGAAGTTCAATACTTTCGATGGGGTGAACTACAACGCCGTGACCCAATTCAACGGTTTCTACAACGATTACGGGGTGGCGGTGGACAACGCCGGAAATCTCTATGTGGCCGATTCCGAGGACCATCGGGTGGTGAAGTACGATCCGGCCGGTAATTTCCTGCGGTCCTTCGGGACCGAGGGGTCCGGGTCGGGCCAATTCGAAGTGGCCGCCGCTGTCGCCGTCGGTCCCTCGGGGCAGGTCTATGTATCCGACCGTGATAACGACCGCGTCGAGCGGTTCAACGGCCAAGGGGTCTTCCTGGGCCAATGGGGCGGTCATGGCTCGGGGCCCGGCCAGTTCTCGAACCCCGGCGGGATATCTTGCGACACGGCGGGGAATGTCTACGTGGTCGATAGTTACAACAACCGCATCCAAAAGTTCGATGGGACCGGCCATTTCCTCCTTCAATGGGGCGGGAACGGCGGCCAGGCCGGGAAATTCAACGGCCCCAATGGCGTGGCGGTCGACGCCTCGGGCCATGTTTATGTGTCCGACGGATATAACGCCCGTGTCCAGGAATTCGACACCAGCGGCCAATACCTGACCCAATGGAACACCACCAGCCCGAGCAACTACCTGTCCTATCCCTCGGGGGTCGCGGTGGACGACGCGGGCAATGTGTTCGTTTCCGATTCCGGCAACGGGCAGGTGGTCAAATATGGGTCCGCGGCGGGCGGCTATATCACACCCACGCCGGGTTCCCCGACCGCGACCCCTACCATCACCAACACCCCCACGCCGTCCCTGACCCCGACGGTCACTCCCACGCCGCCCTACGTCCTCTCCACGACCTGGACGACCTTCAATGGAAGCGATTCCTTCAATAACCCCACGGGGATCGCCGTCGATGGGAGCAGTAACGTTTATGTGGCCGACAGCTACAATCACCGGATGCTGAAATTCGATCCCTTGGGGAACTATCTGACCCAATTCGCCGGATCGGGCGGGATCCAGTATTTCCCGGAAGCCTTGTCGGTCAACGCGGCGGGGACCACGGTCTATACCACGGACAACGGCCAGGCCCAGCAGGCCCAGGCCTTCTACCAGAACGGCGGCAGCTATTCCTTCGCCTGGGGGACCTTTGTCAACAGCCCCTCGGGCATCGCCCCCGATACCGCGGGCCATGTCTTCGTGGCCCAAGGTGGGGGGATCGGTTACAACCACCTGATCGAACTGAATGACCTCGGCTCCTCGGTCACCCAGTGGGCCGGATGCTGCAACGGACCCGGATACTTCGGGAACCTGGTGGGGGTGGCGGCCACTTCCGACGGGGTCACCGTTTACGGCATCGACAACGGCAATTACGTGAACATCTATACCTTCGACGGGAGCAACTATAACTACCTGTCCCAGTTCAGCGTCCCGGGTGTGGACGGACTTTCGGCCATCATGCTGGATCCCACGGGGAACGTTTATGTGGTGGGCCGCTATGGCGGGCAGATCGCCAAATTCACCTCCACGGGCGGGTTCCTCTACGAGTTCGGGGACGGCAGCGTTTACGGCGGCGGGATCGCCTTGGACCCGGCGGGGAACATTTACGAGACCGATTCCGGCGGCAACCGCGTGTTGAAGTTCGCCCCGGTCCCTTGACCCCGATCGATATCGCGGGATCGTTGTTGATCCGTTAAACCGGTCTTTCCGTGGGGACCTTGCCGGCCCAAATATCTTTGAGCTTCCCCTCCCTCTGGTTAAACTAAGCCCTCCGGGAGGGACCGTGAAAAGGTTTTCATTCCTATTGATCCTGCTTTCGCTGGCGGCGTCCCTGTCCGCCAAGCGGACACCGCCCCCTTTCCTTTACCCGGTGGATGACGGGGTCTATCGTTTCGTGGTCCGCGAGAACAGCACTCCCGATAAGAAACAGGTCTATAAGGGCGGCCATGTGGCGGCCTACCTGAAGGTGACCGGGGACCTGGTCTGGGAAAGATACCTTTACCAGGTGAAGCTGGACCCGGAAGTGGAACAGGACGTCCAGCAGATCTATCTCCAGCAGATGTACCTGGACGAACCCAACCGGCTGGTGCTCCAGAACGAGCGCGGGGAATGGTTCGTATTGGACCGCCGCAACGGCCGGTCCCTGATGACCGACAAGTTCAAACGGAAGGACCTGCCCAAGAAAAAGGAAGGGAAGGACGAGGACGACCTGTCCGAGCGGACCGAGCCCCTCCTGGAGGGGAACTTCCTGGTCGAGGTGGACCCTTCCATCACCTACGGCCACCAGAAGATCCGCGTTTCGGACGTGCCGACGGGGCGTCTCCTTTGGCAGAGGAAGATCACCAGCCCCAAGGGCGTGAACGGCGGACGAAGCCACGTTTCCCTGATGATCCTGGACGACCGCCAGGAACTGGAACTTTTCTTCGAGGACAGCTCCCGAATGCTCCTGGACGCGAGGACGGGGAAGACCCTCCGCTGAACTTCAGCGGAAGTAGAGCCCGAATTTCTTGATCTGGAACTCGTCCAGCCGGACCTTCTCGAAGCTGACATAGCCTTTTTCGTTGAAGGCCTCGACCATCTCCTTCATGGCCCGCACCTTGTTCCCGTCGGTGAAGACCCCCAGGACCTGCCCTCCGCCCCGGTGCCCGATCACGACCGTCACTTCCACGGGTTGCGCCATGGGACCCTCCTTGAAGCTTGATTTCCCCTTTATTTTCCCACATTTTTGGCAATAAAAAACCCCCGGGCCCTTGCGGGCCAGGGGGTCGGGACGGCTTGAAAAGGCCGTCCTAGGCGATGGTCACATCCTTGCAAAGATAGACGTCCTGGATGGTCTGCAGGAGCTTGGCGCCCTCTTCCATCGGGCGCTGGAAGGCCTTGCGGCCCGAGATGAGCCCCATGCCGCCGGCGCGCTTGTTGATGACGGCCGTCTTGACGGCCTCGGCGAAGTCGTTCTCGCCCGAAGCCCCGCCCGAGTTGATGAGCCCCGCGCGGCCCATGTAGCAGTTGGCCACCTGCCAGCGGGTCCACTCGATGGGGTGGTCCGGGCAGAGGCTGTCGTACATGCGCTTGTCGAACTTGCCGTAGGAGGATTCCTGGTTCAGGTAGGCGAAGCCGCCGTTGTTCTCGGGGAGCTTCTGCTTGATGATGTCGGCCTCGATGGTGACGCCCAGGTGGTTGGCCTGGCCCGTCAGGTCGGCGGACACGTGGAAGTCCTTCTCCTTGGTCTTGAAGGCCTTGTTGCGGACGTAGCACCAAAGCACGGTGAACATGCCGTACTCATGGGCCTGTTGGAAGGCCTTGGTGGTCTCCTCGATCTCGCGCTGGGAGTTCTCGCTGCCGAAATAGACGGTGGCGCCGATGCCGGCGGCCCCCATGTCGTAGGCCTGCTTGACCGACCCGAAGTAGAACTGGGAGGCCTTGTTGGGGTAGGTCAAGAGCTCGTTGTGGTTGAGCTTCACGAGGAAGGGGATCTTGTGGGCGTATTTGCGCGAGACGATGCCCAGGACGCCCAGGGTGGAGGCCACCGCGTTGCAGCCGCCCTCGATGGCGAGCTTCACGATGTTCTCGGCGTCGAAGTACATGGGGTTCTTGGCGAAGGAGGCCCCGGCGGAGTGCTCGATGCCCTGGTCCACGGGAAGGATGGAGACGTAACCCGTCCCCGCCAGGCGGCCCGCGTTATAGAGCCAGTTGAGGCTCGAAAGGACGCGGTTGTTGCGGTCGGAGTTGATGAAGATCCGGTCCACCCAGTCCCCGCTGGGCACGTGGATGGAGCTCTTGTTGATGCCCTTGCATTGATAGCCCAACAGGTCCTTGGCTTGGCCGCCGAGGTGCTTTTCGATCTCCGAGATATTCATGGTCCCTTCCTTCTCTAGGTCTTTGATTTAACGGCCGACAGGCCGAACAATAACGAAGCAAGATCAAAAAGCCTGTCTGCCCATAATAATTCCGCAGGAATTTTATGGGTCCCTTCGAAACAATTCCCGACCTCTTGCGAGAACAGCGGATGAAATAGTGGGAGGTGTGGGGAAAAGGGGGCCCGGTGAGGCTTGGGCCGCCGAACAAGGCAATACTTTTACAAAATAAAGAAGGAATTGGCAAGAAAAACCCCGGAGCGGGAGAGGCCCAAAACCTCATTTCCAAGTCTTGTTAAATTCTTCCTCTTGGAACCCGATGGTGGCTCTTTTGCCTTCGAACACCAAAGGGCGTTTGATCAAACGTCCGTTTTTGGACAGCAGCTCCAGGACCTGGTCCTCGGTCAGGGTCTTCACCTTCTCCTTCATGTTCAGCGCCCGGTACTGCTCGCCGCTCTTGTTCAGCAGGTCCGTCACCTTTTTCCCGCTCGCTTTCAGGATGGCCTTCAATTCGGCCTTGGAGGGCGGGTCCAGGGTGATGTCGGTGGATTCCAATCCTATCTTGCGGGCTTCCAGCCATTTCTGGGCGTTGCGGCAGGTGGAACATTTTGGGTACTGGTAAAAGCGGGGCATGGTTCCTCCAAAAGGGCCTTCTAGGGCGCCTTATTTAACTTGAGAACCGGCTTGAAAGCTAGTTTCATAGGGGCGTTCCAAAAACCCCAGGAGAAAGTCATGGATCTTTTTCGGTCCGTCGCCTGTCTGGCCATCCTCGCTTTCGCGTCCCCGCTTTGGGCGGCCGACGCCGACGTCGTCCTTTTCCTGGCCAAGGTCCAGGGTAAGGTCACGGTGACCCACGGCAAGAAGTCCCACACGGGCAAGCCGCCCGAGAGCCTGGTCCAAGGCGACAAGGTCGCCACCGGCGCGGATAGCAATGCCTACCTGGAATTCAAGAACGGCAGCGTGGTGGAGGTGGGGTCCAAGACCAGCGTGACGGTCAAGCAGTTGGCCGAGGACAAGGACAGCCTCAAGACCCGGTTCCTTTTGGCCTGGGGCAAGTTCAAGGCCCAGGTGAAGAAACTGGCCACCTCCTCGTCGAGCTTCGAGGTGGAGGCGGGCGGCGTGGTCACGGGCGTGCGGGGAACGGTCTTTGGGGTGGACTACGACAAGGACCAGAAGAAGGTGAGCGCCCAGACCTTCGAGGGGTCCATCTTCACCCGGGTCAAGGACCACGAGGAGGTCATCGACAAGGGCTATGGAGCGGTGGTGAAGACCACGGGCCTGGCGGTCAAGTCGCCCCTGACCGGCGCCCAAATGGACAGCTTCAAGGATTTCGAGAACGTCTCCAACGAACTGGAGCAGAAGAAGCAGGAACTTCTGGGCCAATTGCACGGCCAGGTCATGGAGAAAGTGCCGGGTGGCATCCTGCCCCAGCAGCAGGAAGACGATGTCAAGAAGACGATCGGGGACAAGCTGCCGTTCTGAGCCGGGTTGGGCGGGTCAAAAAGCGTTCCGGGAGGGACTGATGGGGAAGAAGATCGCAATGGTGGCCCTTTTCTGCGTGGGACTGCTGTTCTCCGGATTCGTTGGGACCATGACCAGGGTTTCGGCGGACGAGTCCAAGGCCGCTTCCACTCCGGGACCCAAACCCACCAACACCCGGACGCACACCCCGACCAAGACCTTCACTCCGACCAAGACCCATACGCCCACCAAGACCTATACCCCGACGAGGACGCCCACCGATACCCGCACCCCGACGGGAACCCCCACCCCCAAGGTCCAATTGCCGCCGCTTTATGTGGCGAAGGTCGATGGGGAAGCCTACCTGGTCCATAAGGGCGACAAGAAGAAGCCGGATGTTCCCCAGAAGGTCGAGAAGGACGATGAGATCATCACCGGCAAGGATGGGACGGTCTATCTGCAGTTCAAGGACGGCGGGACCATGGAGATCGGCCCCTCTTCCGACATCCAGATCAAGGACCTGGACATCCACGGTACCGACTTCAAGGCCAAGTTCTCCATGCTCTTCGGGAAACTCAGGACCATCATCCACAAATTGGAGACCTCCTCGTCGAGCTTCGAGGTGGAGGCCGGCGGGGTGGTGACCGGTGTGCGGGGGACCACTTTCGAGGTCGATTACGACAAGGAGAAGGACGTTCATACCACCAAGACCTACGACGGTACGGTCTTTACCCGGGCCAATGGCAAGGAAGAGGACGTTCACAAGGGTTTTTCATTGGTCGTGGGCCATGGGATAGCCCCGGCCCTGGGGCCATTGGGGGCCGGCGATATCGCGGATTTCGTGGCCTTCCTGGACGCCTCGGACAAGCTGGAAGCCGCGAAACAGATCCTCCTGAAAAAATTGGAGGAAAGGCTCATCAACGAAGCCCTGCACCAGATCCTTGGAGGCGGCAAGAAGGACCACGGGATCGGTCTTCAGTTCGGATTCTAAGCGGTCCCGTGCGGCCCTTCCGGGTGGTCTGTCTGGGGAACGTCCTGGTGGACGTGCTGGTCAAGCCGGTGGATAAGCTTCCGCCCCCGGGCGGACTTTTGTCCGTGGACCATGTGGAAATGGCCTTGGGCGGATGCGCCTCCAATACCGCCCTGGGGCTGAGCAAGCTGGGGGTCCCAACTTTCCTGTGGGGCAAGGTGGGCACCGACCACTTCAGCCGCTTCGCCCTGGATGTGTTGAACAAGGGCGGGGTCGATACCAAGGGCATGATGAGGGATCCCCAGGTCTCCACCTCGGCCACGGTCGTACTGGTGGATTCCAGGGCCCGCCGTTCCTTCCTCCATTCGGTCGCCGCCAACGACCACATCCACCGCTCGGACCTGAAACTTTCAAACTTGTCGGCCTTTTCCCACTTACATATAGGTGGATATTTCCTGTTCCCCAAACTGGACGGGAAGCCGATGGCACAAATCTTAAGCAGCGCTCAACAAATGGGCCTGACAACCTCCCTGGATACGGCTTGGGACCTGAAGGGCCGCTGGATGAAGGCCCTCAAACCCTGCCTCCCCCATTTGGACTATTTCATCCCGAGCGAGCGGGAAGTGAAGATGCTCCTGGGATATACGGACCCGGTCAAGGCGGCCAAGGCCTTCCTAAGGATGGGTGCCAAGTGCGTCGTCATCAAGCAAGGCGAGAAGGGATCGTTCCTCAAACGGCAGGATGGGTTGGAGATCCAGGTGCCGGCCTATAAAACCAAGGTGGTGGATACCACCGGAGCTGGGGATGTCTTCTGCGCGGGTTTCATCAAGGGTTTATCCCTCAAGTGGGACCTGGTGCGGTGCATGAAGTTGGGCAACGCGGCGGGCGCGGCGGCGGTGTCGGAATTGGGAGCAACGAAGGGTGTCCAAGGATTTAGTTCTGTTATAAAAATGATGGTTCGCTGATAGCTTTTCAATGGAGAAAACATGAAAAACCTTTGGTCTCAAAACGAATCCAAAAAGCTCTCCGGCGTGGACTTGCTGGCCTATACCAGCCGCTTGATCGGGGCGAATCCAGAGCTGGTGGTCTGGGGCGGGGGTAATAGTTCCCTGAAATGCGAGGAACCGGACCATCGGGGTCATGTGGTCTCCGTGATGTACATCAAAGGATCTGGGTCCGATATGCGGACCATCGAACGCAAACACTTCACCCGCTTGCGCTTGGAGGACCTTCTTTTATTGGAACGCCGGGAAAAGATGACCGACGAGGAAATGGTCGAATACCTGGGCCAGGCCATGATGGGTGGGAACCAACCCCGGCCCTCCATCGAGACCTTGCTCCATGCCTTCGTGCCCCATGACCATGTCTATCATTCTCACGCGGACGCGATGACATCCCTGACCGACACCCCTAATAGTAAGGCCTTGATCGCCAAGCTCTTTGGGGGCGAACTGGCCTGGGTGCCCTATACCCGGCCCGGATTCACCCTTTCCAAGTGGGTGGGTGCCATCGCCAAGTCGGATCTGAGGCTTAAGGGAGTCATTCTCGATAAACATGGTCTCATCACCTGGGGCTCGACCCCGAAGGAAGCTTATGACCGAACCATCGCTTTCTGCACCAAGGCCGAAAAATTCATCCGAGCGGCCAAGCGCAAAAGACCGGCGCCCATCGGGAAGGTAACGACCCAGGGTCTGGCCGATCGCCATGAAGTATTGGCTCAAGTTCTCCCCGTTATCCGTGGGGTGGTCAGTGAAAAGGCCCGGATGGTGCTTCTGTGGGACGATTCGCCCGAAGTCCTTGATTTCATCGGCCGCCCCGGTGCCGCAAAGACCAGCCAATTGGGCCCCATGACCCCGGATCACTTGATGCACATCAAGCCTTGGCCCTTATTCGTGGCAAAACCCGCTAAGGATGCCCAGGCTTTGAGCGAGCAATTGGTTGGGGAATTGGCCTCTTATAAGAAGAGATATGTCCGCTATTTCGAGAAGTATAAAGAGGGGAACCTCATCCAATTGGACCCTTATCCTCGCATCATCCTGATCCCCGGGGTGGGGATGGTGACGACGGGCAAGAATTGGCAGGCCGCCAAGATCGTGCAGGACCTTTACCACCACAACTTGAGGGTCATCCAGAACGCCTCGGCCATCCAAAAGTTCCAGGCCATCAACGAGAAGGAGATCCACCGTTTCGAGTATTGGCCCCTGGAGAACTACAAACTGACCCTTTTGCCCAAGGAAAAGGAATTCTCCCGCCGCATTGTCTTGGTGACCGGCGGGGCCAGCGGTATCGGCAAGGTGACGGCCCTCGCTTTCGCCCAGGAGGGGGCCCAGGTCTTTGTGACCGACCTGGATGGGGAAGGGGCTTCCAGGACCGCCCAGGAGATCCGCGCCAAGTTCGGGGATGGAGCCGCTTTGTGGACCCGTCTGGACGTCGGGGATGAGCGGAGCGTGGAACAGGCTTTCGCCGCCTGTGTCCGAGCCTTTGGGGGGCTGGACATCGTCTTTTCGAACGCGGGCATCGCCAAGAGTTCGCCTATCAAGGATATGGCCCTGAAGGATTGGGAATTGGCCATGCGCGTCAATGCCACCGGCCATTTCCTGGTCGCCCGGGAAACGGTGCGCATCATGACCCGCCAGGGCATCGGCGGGGTCTTCATCCTGAACGCCAGCAAGAACGTGACGGCGCCGGGCAAGGATTTCGCGGCTTACAGTGCCGCCAAGGCCGCCTCGGCCCAACTGGCCAAGATCCTGGCGATGGAGCATGGGTCGGACCGTATTCGCGTGAACGTGGTGAACCCCGACGCCATCTTCGAGGGTTCCAAGCTTTGGGAGTCGGTGAGCCGCCAAAGGGCCAAGGCCCACGGGGTCTCGATCGAGCAACTCAAGAAGTTCTATATCGACCGCAACCTCTTGAAGAGCCAGGTGAAGTCCGAGGATGTGGCCGAAGCGGTGTTGTTCCTGGCTTCCGATAAGGCGGCCAAGACGACCGGCGCCATGCTGCCGGTGGACGGGGGGATCAAAGAGGCTTTCCCAAGATAAGGCGCGGCTATTTAGCCACCGATGAAGGGGATGAATGGGATGGAGAGGCCAAACCCTGGCCTGAGATCCATCGGAGTTTATCGGTGTTCATCGGTGGCAAAATCACTGTTTGTCCCAGCTTGCCTTTGGGTTTTCTTTTGATCCGAGCGTCCTATAATACGGCCTCATTTCCCCATCCCTTGGAGGCCTCATGAGCTCGCATCTTTCAAATTTGCAATCCGCCCGGTCCGGTTACCAGCCCAAACTGCCCAAGGTCCTCGCCGGTAATCCTTCTAAGGTCTCCCCCAAGGCGGGTAAGGCCAGCAGGTCCATCAGCGACCAGGCCGCCATCCAAAAGCTCTTCGCCAAGACCTATGGCCAACCCGAAGTGACCTTCACGACCGGCAAGGCTCCGGCCGCCGCCAAGCAGGCCATCAAGGTGGCGCTGGTGCTGTCCGGGGGGCAGGCGCCCGGCGGCCATAATGTGGTGGCGGGTCTTTTCGACGGTCTTAAGAAACTCAACAAGAAGAACGTGCTCATCGGCTATTTGGGCGGACCTTCGGGTCTAGTCGAGAACAAGAAAGTGGAGATCACCGAGAAGTTCCTGGCTCCTTACCGGAACACCGGCGGCTTCGACATCATCGGGTCAGGCCGGACCAAACTGGAAAGCGCGGAACAATTCGAGGCGGTGCGGAAGAACCTGAAGTCGGCCGGGGTCTCGGCCCTGGTCGTGGTTGGCGGCGACGATTCCAACACCAACGCGGCGGTGCTAGCCGAATATTTCTTGGCCCAAAAGGCCGACATCCGGGTCATCGGTTGCCCCAAGACCATCGATGGGGACCTGAAGAACGAACAGATCGAGGTGAGTTTCGGGTTCGACACCGCCACCAAGGTCTATTCGGAACTGGCGGGCAACGTGGGCCGCGATTGCCTCTCGGCCAAGAAATACTGGCACTTCATGAAGGTCATGGGCCGCTCGGCTTCCCATATCGCGCTCGAGGTGGCCCTGAAGGTCCGCCCCAATGTCTGCCTTATCTCCGAGGAGATCGCGGAGAACAAGTGGACCTTGGCCCAGATCACGGACCAGGTGGCCCAAGTGGTGGCCGACCGGGCCGCCCAAAAGAAGAACTATGGCATTGCGGTGGTGCCGGAAGGGTTGCTCGAGTTCATCCCGGAGATGAAGAAGCTCATTGGGGAGTTGAACGACCTCCTGGCCCATAACGAGGAGTTCGAGAAGCTGGAAGGCGCCGCCCGGAAGATCGAATTCGTCGCCGACCGTCTGGGTAAGGAGAGCCAGGCGGCCTTTAAGTCCTTGCCTCCCTCCATCCAGGCCCAGCTCCTGGCCGACCGGGACCCCCATGGGAACGTTCAGGTCTCCAAGATCGAGACCGAGAAGCTCCTCATCGAGGCCGTGGAACTGCGGTTGAAGCAGTGGAAGAAAGAAGGGAAGTTCAATGGGAAGTTCTCGGGCCAAGGCCACTTCTTCGGCTACGAGGGACGCTGTGCCGACCCCTCCAACTTCGACGCCGATTACTGTTATTCGCTGGGCTATACCGCCGCTTTCCTGGTGGCCTCGGGCCTGACGGGCTACCTTTCCAGCGTCCGGGATCTCCTGAAGCCAGCTTCCCAATGGAAGGCGGGGGGCGTGCCCCTGACCATGATGATGAACATGGAACGTCGTCACGGGAAGGACAAGCCCGTCATCCAGAAGGCCCTGGTGGACCTGAAGGGCAAGCCCTTCAAGGCTTTCGCGGCCAACCGGAAGAAATGGGCGGCGGGGGATGAGTTCACCAGCCCCGGTCCCATCCAGTTCTGGGGCCCGGCCCAGGTGGCCGACGCGGTGCCCGAGACCCTTCGCCTGGAACGGGGCAAATAAGGCCCTTGGACCCCCGATCCTTGGGGTTTTTCGTATTGTTTCCATAGGCCCCCCGGCCTATACTTCCCACCCCCTGCCCATCCTGGAGGTTTAGAGATTTCCAGGGATCGATGGGCCGGCCATTTTTCCGGGTTTTTAACAAGGGTAATGGCTGGTAAACCAGGGTCGTTCCCGCCATAAGCGAAAGCTTCAACCGGAACCTTGTCCCTCCAAGAAAGACCGGAGGGACTACCTCCCCCTTCGGGGGAGAAACCAAAAGGAGGAAAGCATGTCGAATCTTTTGAAGTACGACGTCATCTACATTCTCGACCCCAACTCGACGACCGAAGAGCAAGCCGCCGTTTCGGCGAAGGTCGAACAGATCGTGGCCGACCACAAGGGCACGGTGCTGAAGAAGGACGATTGGGGCAAGCGCCGCCTGGCCTATCTGGTGCAGAAGCACCGCGAGGGCCATTACATCTTCTTCCATCTCCAGATCTCCACGGAAACCGTCGCTGAGGTCACCCGTAACCTGCGGTTGATGGAAAAGGTCATCAAGTTCAGCGTGGTGAAGGACACCATCAGCCACCTGAAGCCGCGTCCGCGCCCGGTGCGCACCAGCGCTCCCCGGCCCGCGACTTCCTCGGGCCCCAGCGCCCCCCATCGGTCGCCCGATGCCGTGTCCGCTCCGTCGGCTTCGGCTCCGGTGTCCGCCCCGGCACCCGCGCCCGCTCCTTCCGCACCCGCGCCAACGAACCCCTAAGGTTTGACCTCCGGAGGAACCGATGCCTGATTTCAATAAAGTCTTCCTGATGGGCCGGCTGACCAAGGACCCCGAGCTGCGCTATACGGCCGGCGGGGCCCCGGTGGCCAACCTTCGCATGGCCATCAACCGCGTCTATCAGTCCCAGTCGGGAGAAAAGAAGGAAGAGGTCTGCTACGTGACCGTCGTGGTCTGGCGCAAGCAGGCCGAAGCCGCCGGGGAGTACCTGAAAAAGGGCGACCCGCTTTTCGTCGAGGGGCGTCTCCAGAGCAAGAGCTGGGAGACCGAGGACAAGCAGAAGAGGACCGTGCTGGAAGTGGTCGCCGACCGGGTGCAGTTCCTGAACCGGGGCGGCAAGGGCGGCGGCAGTTCCGAACCCAGCCATGAAGGCACGGAGGACGAAGGCGCCCCGCAAGGACAGGCTTCCGGATCCGAAGAGGACATCCCCTTTTAACCCAATTACTGACCGGCCGCCCGAGGCGGCCCAACGAACCTAATTACTTAAGGAGAAGATGAAATGGAACAAACACCCGAATCCCGTCCCGCTTCCACCGGAGCCCCCCACACGGGCGCCCCGCGCACCGGAGCCCCCCACGGCGGACCCTCGCACGGCGGTCCCCGTGGTGACCGTCCGCATCGTGAAGGGGGTCCGGGCGGCCGTTTCCGCCGTCCCCGCCGCAAGTCCTGCCGTTTCTGCGCGGACCGCGTGGTGGCCATCGACTACAAGGACTACAACAAGCTCCGGGCCTTCGTGAGCGAACGCGGGAAGATCGTCCCCAGCCGCATGACGGGCACCTGCGCCAATCACCAACGGGAGCTGACGCAGGCCATCAAACGGGCCCGCAACATCGCCCTTTTGCCCTTCGCCCACAACTAAGAAGGGGGCGTTCCTTGGAAACGCTCGTTGCCTTGATCCTTCAGCTGGCCATCATGGGGTTCCTCTTCGTGATGGCCGCGATCTCGGTCGTCCTCGCCCTGGTCCGGGGTTACCAGCCCCGGTCCGTGGTGCTGGCGGGCGCGGGCGCCTTGGGCCTGTTGCTTTGCGGGATCCTGGCCATCGGCCGTGAGGATCCCAAGGAGAACCTGGCCGTTTCCATCCAGAACTACTTCACCGACGCCCATTTCGAGAAGGATTGGGAGGCCAACACCAAGGCGGCCCTCAAGATGAACGTCTCGGCCGAAAAAATGGCCGCCTTCAAGGACCAGTACCACAAGTACTTCTACGACCTGCTGCCTTCCTGGCTGGGGGCGGCCTGTCTGGTCTATGGGCTCTTCGCTTATTACCTGGTCTCCTTTGTCCTCTCTAGGCTCACCCAAAGGGTCCCCCGGGCCATGCCCTTCAAGGACTGGGTCATTCCCGAACCCCTGGTCTTCGGCCTGATCGGGGCGGGGGCCCTGAAACTGATCGCGGGACCCTCGCGGGAGCTGGACCTGCTGGCGGGGAACGGGTTGGTCCTGTTCGGGGCGATCTACGTGCTGAGCGGGTTCAGCATCGTGGCCTTCCTTTTCAACAAGTGGCGCCTGCCCGCGACCCTGCGGGTGTTGAGCTACCTCATCCTCGTGCAGCTTCCCCTGGAGACCGTCGGGGTCCTGGGCGTGCTGGACGTCTGGTTCGACTTCCGCAAGATCAAATCGCGAAAACCGGAGATCATGGCGTAGCCTGGTCGAACCACCGGGTTCAGAAGGGTTTTAGAAGGCTGTTCAAGGCTCGATGGTTTCCCTGCGGCTTCGGTGCACTCCGTGGTCCGGCTAATTCTTTTCTTACAAGGTGGAAAAAATGAAGGTCCTTCTCAAGGCGGATGTCCCCAAGATCGGCAAAAAGGGCGAGTTGCTCGAGGTGAAGGAGGGCTATGCCCGCAATTTCCTTTTCCCCAGCGGCCTGGCCGTGGAGGCTTCCGGCGGGACCATGAAGCAATATGAGGAAGGAAAGAAGGCCGAAGAACGCAAAAAGTTGAAGGAAAGGGAAGAAGCCCTGGCCCTGGCCGCCAAGCTCAAAGGAACGACCATTACGCTCCGCCATAAGGCGGGGGAAGAGGGCCGCCTCTTCGGGTCCATCACTTCCGCCGAGATCGCCGACGCCCTGAAGGAAAAGGGCCTGGAGATCGACAAGAAGAAGATCCACCTGGACGATCCCATCCGCCTGGTCGGTCACCACGACGTCAAGATCA
Organism: bacterium; assembly: GCA_035549195.1. Lineage (NCBI taxonomy): Bacteria > bacterium. Next base: position 2,198 of record DASZRK010000047.1, on the reverse strand, counting down.
AGCTCCATCCCGAAGTGACCGCCAGCCTGCCCTTGGAAGTGATGAAGCTTTAGCTTTCTGTCCCGTTCCCTTTCGAGGTCCCTGGATGTATACTCCTGTATACCTTTTGGCATTCTCGGGGGGAAAGACCCATTTTTTAAAAGCATCTTGAAAATATTTTCAACCTCCTTGGTGCGGCCAAGCGGGTTTGGGGAAAAGTCCCAGGAATGCTTCGGGGAAAGAGAATGGTCCTGTGAATAACTGAGCCGGTTATTCACAAGATGTGGATAGTTTCCGTTTTTGGGAAAGTGGATTTTGCGATCCGGGACGGAATAGTTAAAATTCCCGGCCTGCAAAAATCACTTTGGAGTTCCAATGGAAGTCGCCCGTAAAAGCAACCCGCCCTCGCCGCTGCCCAACAACGCCGAATTCCGCGTGCCGCCCCAGGACCTGGAGGCCGAACAGTCCGTCCTCGGGGCCATGATGCTCTCCTCGGAAGCCATCCGCCTGGTGATCCCCCTCTGCAAGGCCGAGGACTTCTACCGGGAGGCCAACCGCAAGCTCTACCAGGCCATCGTGGCCCTCGACGACCGCAAGGAACCGGTCGACATCATCACCCTCTCCAACGAACTCAAGCGCATGGGCGAATTCGACACCATCGGCGGGGTCTCGGCCCTGACGGCCCTCATCGAACGGGTGCCCACTGCGGCCAACGCCGAGTATTACGCCAATATCGTGAAGGAAAAATCGGCCGCCCGCCGGCTGATCACCGCCGCCACCCAGGTGGTGGGCGACGCCTACGCGGACACCATGCCCATCAAGGAACTGCTCGACAGCGCCGAGCACCGCATCTTCGAGGCCACCGAACTGCGGGAGACCAAGGACTTCAATTCGATCCGGGACCTGATCGGGAACAGTTTCGAGTACGTCAACAACCTCTCCGACCAGAAGATGCACATCACCGGGGTGCCCACGGGCTTCTTCGACCTGGACGACCTGACCGCCGGACTGCAGCCCGCCGAGATGATCGTGGTCGGGGCCCGGCCTTCCATGGGGAAGACCTCCCTGGCCCTCAATATCGCCCAGCACGTCTGCATGGGCACGAACCAGCTCAAGAAGAAGATACCGGTGGGGTTCTTCTCCATCGAAATGACGGCCAAACAGCTGGCTTTGCGTCTTCTCTGTTCGGTGGCCCGCATCGACCTTCAGAAGGCCCGCTCCGGCTACCTCAACGACCACGACCGGAGCCGCCTGGTCAACATCACGGGGCAGTTCTACGAGGCGAAGCTTTTCATCGACGATACTTCCTCCATGACGGTCCTGGACCTCAAGGCTAAGGCCCGGCGCCTGAAGCGTGAACACGGCATCGGCCTGCTCATCATCGACTATCTCCAGCTCATCCAGGCGGGCATCCGCACCGACACCCGCGAGCAGGAGATCGCCTATATCTCCCGGCAGTTGAAGGCCCTCGCCAAGGACCTGGACATCCCGGTCATGGTGCTGTCCCAGTTGTCCCGTCCCCAGAAGGGGGCGGAGGAGAAGCGGCCGGTCCTTTCCGATCTGCGCGAATCCGGCGCCATCGAGCAGGACGCCGACGTGGTCGTCTTCATCCACAAGGAGACCGCCGACACGGCCGACGACGGGTCACCCCGGTTCTCCTACGAACTGGTCGTGGCCAAACAGCGTAACGGTCCCACCGACAACGTACCGGTGGTCTTCCGCCGCGAATACACCACCTTCGAATCGGCCTCCAAGGTCTCCGAAAAATAGGGCCTCCGCCGAGACGGGGCCCGGACCCGGCCCTATAATGCAGCCCATGGAACCCACCACCCCCACTTGGGCCGAGATCTCGCTTTCCGCGCTCCGATCCAACTTCAAGGCCCTCCAAAAGCTCGCCCGAGGCTCGGAGGTCCTTCCGGTGGTCAAGGCCAATGCCTATGGCCATGGGAGCGTCCAGGTCGCCCGGGCGCTGGTCGGGGCCGGGGCCAAGTTCCTGGCGGTGGCCTTCGTGGAAGAGGGGATCGTCCTTCGCCAGGGCGGGATCCGGGTGCCCATCCTGGTCCTCACCCCCACCTTTCCCGCCGAATTGCCGTCCCTGCTCAAGAACAAGCTCATTCCCCAGGTCAGCTCCCTTGCGGGGGCGCGGGTCGTTTCCCAAGCGGCCCAAAAGATGGGTCTCGCGAAGGTCGGGGTCCACGTCAAATTGGATACGGGGATGG